>DATKHK010000001.1:0-23802 GCA_035510255.1 Saccharimonadales bacterium (SeqCode)
TTTCAGTAAGCCCGCCGCGATTGTAGGCGATAACCGGCGTGCCGCTTGCCATAGCCTCTACCGGCGCAATCCCAAAGTCCTCCTCGCCGGGAAAAATAAAGGCGGTGGCGCGAGCCAGCAGCTCGGCGCGCCGGCTGTCGCTGACGCGTCCGGTAAACTCAATTGTGTCACCGGCCAGCCGCTCCAGCCGGCCGCGATCGGCGCCGTCGCCAGCCACGATCAGCCGCTTGCCCAAACGGTTGCAGGCCGCGATGGCCAGATCAATCTTTTTGTATGGCGCCAGGCTGCTTAAGACGAGGAAATAGTCCTCTTTCTCGGTGGGTTGGGGCTTGAACGCGGCAATATCGGCACCGGGGTAGATAACGCTGATGGCTTTCATTGGCTGGCGGTAGTATTTGTGAATCCGGCTGGCCACATGGTGCGAGATTGCAACCCAACGATCAACCCGCGCCGCGCTAAAGTAGTCCCAGACGCGCAACCGCGAGGTCAGCACATGAATAGCGGCTCGGCGCAGCGGTCCGACCTGCTGCTCCTGGACGTAGCGCGGCCAGTAATCCCAGGCGAACCGCATTGGCGAGTAGCAGTAGCAGATGTTAAGCGTCTGCGGCCCGGTTATTACCCCCTTTACCCACGCGCTAGATGAGGAAATTACCACGTCATAGCCGCTTAAATCAAAGCGCTCGATTGATCGCGGAATAAATGGCAGCAAGTAGCGCGGCCGCTGCCGCAAGAAAGCTGGCAGGTGTTGCAGTCTTGAAGGGTGGATGCGTCCGGGCGCGATGGCGGCGCCGGCAGTAGCCGGATCATAGAGGATTGTATATATCGGCGCCTCCGGAAACAGCTCGGCTAGCTCCACCAAGACGTTTTCGGCGCCGCCAAACTTGGTATTGAGCCAGTCGTGGACGATGGCGACCTTCATACGCCTACTCCAGCGACACTGCCGGCGACACTCCAAAAGACCAGCGCCGTTGAGCTATCGGCCCAGCCGTGCAAAAACAGGTTTACGATGGCCACACCGGCGAGGGCGGCCACCAGCGGCGGCGCTAGCCCCGACCGCCGGCCGATATGCCAGAGCTGCCAGCCGAGCAAAAGCTCGGCGGCCACAAACAGCGCCATGCCCAATAGCCCGGTCTCGATGGCCAGCTGCAAGTAATAATCTTCTGGAATGACGGTATGGGCACTATGGAAGGAGGCCGGGCCGGCGCTGCCTAGCCCTAATCCCAGGGGATTCTGGGTGGCTAATTTAAGCCCCATGCTGGTCGCCGAGGCATGGTCGGTAGTGGAGGCCTGGAACCCGGTGTTGGTTAGTGTCTGATGAAAAATATAGTACTGGAGATTGTGGAACCGCCCCACATTACTCGTCAATAACTGTAGCCCCACAGCCGCGATAACGGTGAACCCAAGCAGCACCGGGAGCCGCCACTGCCGCCGCAAGCGCATCAGGATCATTACTACTACCCCGGCCGCCAACCCTAGTAAGGCGCTGCGAGAATAGGTGTGCCACAGCACAATCACGCCGGCTAGAATGTATGGTGGCTGCCACCAGCGGAACCGTACCCCCATCTGCCATATCGCTACGCATAGGGGCAGAATCAAAAAGCTGCCTAACTGGTTGGGTCCGCCCAGTGTTGAGAGGATTCGGATGGCCTTTACCGCCGGATCAACCATCTCAAATGGCTGGATGGTGTGTGGCCCGTACCCAAAATGCGTCAGCCAGTTAGCCGGAAGCAGGTAGATTTGCAGCAGGCCAAAGCCGATTACTGCGCCAGAGGTGGCAATCAAGAAGCGCGCCGCACGCCGCACCAGTGCGCTGTCTGCGACTACCGCGGCTATGGCAAAGGCAAACAGGAACTCGGCGTCGGTCTTGAGGCCGTAAACCGCGGCAGTAAGCGAGGGATGACTGAAAGCGGTAACAATCAGCGCGACCACAATGAAGGCAGTACCGGCGTATACGGCCGGGGTACGCAAGCGTTGCCAGCGCTCAGGTTCACGGTACAACAGTAGGCCGGTGGCCGCGGTGGCCGCGATTAGCACCACCTCCTTCCAGCTCTGCCAGACAGCTTGGTGGCCGGCCAGGTGGCCCAGCCAAACACTCAGGAACGCGTGGAACGGCATAATAAGGACAAGCGCCAAGATAGCATACTGGATCCAGCGCGACAGCGACCTGGCGACGGGTGCCGCACCGATGCGAGCATCCTTCGAGCGAGGACTGTTTGAGCGCGCTAGCGCGAGTTCCGCAGCCGAAGATGATTCGCGCGGTAAGGCACCTACCCCTTTCCGTCGCCGAGCGCTCACTTCAGCCCTGCCAGACTCCGCTTGTACTCGTCTAGGTTGCCGAGCGCAATCCCGGCACCGCGCACCACGCACAGCTGCGCGTCCTCGGCTACCACGCATGGCACTCCGGTGATGTTGGTCAGCAGCTTGTCTAAATTATCCAGCAGGGCACTGCCGCCGGTCAGAATCATGCCGCGGTCAATGATATCGCTAGATAGCTCCGGCGGCGTCTGCTCCAGCACCGTCCGGATCGCCAAGATAATCTTTTCCAGCTCGTCGGCCATGGCGTGGGTGACCTCACTTGAGGTAATGGTGATGGTTTTGGGAAGACCGGCCACCACGTCGCGGCCGCGGATTTCCATGGTTTTATCCTTCTTAAGGATGAGGGCGCTGCCAAACTCGCATTTGATTTGCTCAGCGGTTTGGGCGCCAATGGCTAGGCCGTGCTCGCGGCGAATACCTTCGGCAATGGCCGCGTCGAGCTTGTTGCCACCCATGCGCACCGAGTGCTGGGCCACCACCCCGCCCAGGCTCATAATGGCAATCTCGGTGGTGCCGCCGCCAATATTTACTACCATGTTGCCGGCCGCCGAAGCGATCGGTACCTCGGCGCCCAACGCGGCGGCGATTGGCTCACGAATAATATAGGCGGCTCGCGCGCCGGCGGCCAGCGTAGCGTCAACCACCGCCCGCCGCTCGGTGCTGGTAGCCCCGGCCGGTACGGTGATCATAATATCCGGGCGGGTCAGCCGAAACCCACCAAGCACCTTACTGACGTAATGGCGGATCATCGCTTGGGTAATACGGTAATCGGCGATCACGCCGTCTTTTAACGGATGTGAGGCCACAATGGTATCGGGGGTACGGCCAAGCATCTCCTTGGCCTCCTCACCGATGGCCATCACGGTATTATCCGAGGTGCTTACCGCCACTACACTCGGTTCATTAATAACGATCCCCTGCTTGGGCTCGTACACCAATACATTGGCGGTTCCTAGGTCGATAGCCAGTTTTTTACCAAACATAACAGCCATCATTATACCTGGTGGCTGAGTGTGCGGCCACCCGTCTTTGCACAGACTGGCGCAAACCGCCAACCTGCCGTATAGTACAGGCGGTATGATACGCCGAGTATTGACGATTTTAGGATATATCGTGGCTACGTTAGTGGTGGCCAGTGGCACCGTGCTGCTAATTGCCTATGGCAACGGCTACACCTATGATTTACAAACCGGCCACCTGGTGCACCGCGGCCTGATTATTATTGATTCGACACCCAGCACCAACCAGATTACCTTGAATGGCAAGCCGGTTAGTCAGGGCACTCCTTACCGGCAGGAGTTTAGGGCCGGATGGTACAATTTTACACTTAGCAAAAGTGGCTACCGTACTTGGTCGAAGCGCGTCCAGTCTATACCTTCAGTGGCTACCCTGGTAGATTATGTGCTACTGCTACCACAGCACTTTAGCGTTGATTCGCTGGCTGCGCGAACGGCGATCAGTCAGTTCGTGGCCAGCCGCGACCACCGTCACATCGCCTTTGTGGTGCCGAGCGGCAGCGATGCCGGGGTTTGGTCGCTGGACACCAGCAGCCATCAAGAAACTGAGCTGTACCCGTCGGCCGTGGCTACTGCCGTAGCCCCAGCTGAGACCGACACCTTTTTGGCATGGGACACCGACAATTCACGTGTACTCATTAAGAGTCAGATTGGCAGTACGGTTTCATTGCTGGTGGTGCCAACCAGTGGCGGCGGTGCCCCAATCAATGTAACCGCCACCTTTGATGTCGATTCCGGGAGTTTAACCTTTAACCCCAACAATACCCATCAGCTATATTGGCAAAGTCCGGATGGTCTGCGACTAATTGATTTAAACAGCCAAACCGTCTCGGCTCCCATTGCCACCAATGTCAGCACCTTTAGCTTTGCCGGCAGTCGGATTATTTACGTTGGCGTAGGCCATCAGAGAGCGGCACTCTGGGTCATGGATAGCGACGGCGATAACAAGCAGGAGCTGGTCAGTAAGCTGCCAACCAGTATTAGCTATGAGCTGGCCTACGCCACCTACCTTGGTACGCCCGAGATCGCGGTGGTCAACCAAAGTGCCCACCAAGTTACGCTTTATAACAACGCTTACAGCCAGCCGCAAGCCCAGCTCCTGCCCGCCAGCGCCACCGACGCGGTCTTCAACGGCGATGGCCGCTTCCTGCTGCTTTCCGACGCCTCACACGTGGCTACCTACGATTTGCAGCTAAATACCACCTATACCCTGCCACCAAGCAACAGCACGGTTACCGGCCTCAGCTGGTTTGATAACTATCACCTCGTCTTTAATCGCAGTGGCAGCATTGTTTTAAGTGAGTTTGACGGTAACTACGCGACAGTAATCACGCACGCTAACGCGCTGCCACCCTATAGCTCCTCCGACGGTAAGAGCGTCTTTGCCGCCTCTACCACCTCGACCGGCACAACCCTCATTAAGGCGATCACGATTCGGCAATAGCCGGCTCTTTAGCGCACCGGCAACTAATTGCCCGGCAGGGTACCTGAGGGCGCTGCCGCTCCTGTGCCCGTGCTGGAAGAGGATTTATTACCGTCTAGATCCTTCACAATGCTCTGCCACCAGGAGCCAATCTGTTGGGTCAAGCTTGGTGAGTTGCTGGGCAGGCTGCCATTCCCCTGAGTAGCGCTTGGTGCGGCGGCGACGGTATTCGGAGCCGGGCTGATCTGCTTAGCGGTGACGACCAAGCGCTTCCAACTGGTGCCGGGGGGTGTGCAAGTAATCAGTGTCATTTCGGGGTAGGAAGTCTGGTTGAGGACACCTAGGTCGGTTGGATCCACCACCTGAGTACCGGTCACTTGGTACAGGTATTGGTGCGAGTTGTAGTTGACGGTAAAGGTGTCGCCGGCCTGCAGCTTATCAAGCAGCACAAACACGAACTTATAGTTACCTGGCTCCCACCAGTCGTTCGATGAGTGGCCGAAAATCACACTGTTACCAGGCTGGCCGGGCACCGCCGTATCGGCGTAGTGGACTACCCCACTTTCCAGATCAGTGAGGATGTCATTTTCGTTGTTGTCAGTGGCGTACACCACCGGGGCATTAACGTTAATCTTGGGAATACTAATGGTTGGAGCCGCCGGCACTGCTAGCGAGGCCTGGGTAGCCGGAGTGGCGGCGGTTTTGGGTTGGGTCAGATAGTTTAGCTGACTCAGGAATATTGGAGCCTTAAAGATAATAAACAGGCCAATAAAGGTCAGCACACCGGTGAGCAGCGGTCGCAAGCGGCTCGGCAGGCTGCGCGGTTTCGGCTCTTCCGGTAGCGCTGCCGGGAAGCTAGTCCCAGGTGCGGCCGCGGTGGTGGCCCTGGGTGTTTGTTCCAGTGGGTTGGTGGTCGCGGTGCTGTCGGTTGCTGGCGGCGCTGCCAGGTTGCCCACATCTAAAGCGCCGGCGTCACCGGCCACCGTCGCGAGCGGCAGCGGTTTGATGGCGGGACCGGCTTCCAGTGCCGCGCTCACCGGATCAATCGCGCCAACCAAATCCTCTTTGTTCGGCGCGGCGTGTGCCAGATACGGATCCGGCAGTCCGGAAATTCGGCGGCGTGCTTGATGAGCGGCATCGGGATCGTTGTCGCGGTGGGGCAGGCTGCTGCCGTGGGGGAATCGGGCAATGGTGGTATCGCTCATAACAGAAGTTCTTACAGAAGATTTATAACACTCTTATTATATGATAATCTTTTAACGTTCTCTGGCCAACCATAATCAGATTATGCCGCTGTGGTGGAACTGGTAGACACGCGGGACTCAAAATCCCGTGAGGGCAACCTCATGTCGGTTCGAGCCCGACCAGCGGCACCATGCGAATATAAAGACGACTAAGGGCCGGTCCCACTTGCGTGAGACCGGCCCTGTTGTTGCTTCCGAACCGAGTTCAGGAAACGAGCCGGAGAGCTCGATCAACGTCCTCGCGGGCGTCCTCATCCAGCTCGGTAGCCGGTTGGGCCTTGATCTCGGCTCGAAGCTGTTTAAGCTCCTCCTCCAAGTCGGCCTTGGTGCCCTCAAGCCGGGCATTGCTTTCCTGTAGCCGCTGAACCTCGGCGTCCAGCTCTGCTACCCGGCCGGTGAGCGCATCGTGTTCGTTGATGGCCACCGTTACCTGCTTCAGGAGGCTGGCGCCAAGCACACCGTAATCGAGTGGTGCAGCTTGCTGCGGAGGAGCTGGCTGCGGCTGGGTTGCCGGCTTACCAGCTCCAGCTTGAGCACCGGGCTGTCCGGCAGCGACGGCCGGAGCCGGAGCTACCTTCTTGCCGGCAACGCGGATAGAGTAGGTACGCTTACCTCTGGTATCGGTCTCGACCCGACCCTGCTTCACCGCCCGATATAGTAGCTGGGTTGTTGTCTTTCGGGACTTACCAAGAGCTGTAGCCAGCTTAGATGTTGCATGGCCACTCTCCTTGTCCTCAAACTCTCCGCCAGCCGCAATGATGCACTGGACGAGAGCCTCAACCTCTGGACTTTCTCGCATGTCAATCCTCATCCTTTCGGGGGGAGTTGGTTTAGCAGGTTGTTCGAGCTTTCGCTTTACTCGCTGCAAAGCGTTATCTACCGTCTTCTGGTTGGCCGACAGGTAGCTCGCTATCTCTTCATAGGGAACACCGCCGACCCACAAGCGGAATTCTTGATACTCTAGCTTGCTGAGCTTATTGTTGATGACCTGAAACAGGCCGCGAAGCTGCTCCCGATCCTCTATCTGTTGTGCTATTGAGGACTTGGGGTCTTCAATGACGCTGGCGAGAGTTAGTCCCTCATTGCCGTATGGCTGATGGAACCGAGCGGCTTGGTTAAGCGGCATATGCTTGCCGCGGGTAGCTGTCTTGACCGCTGTAATAACCTGGCGGGTAATACAGAGTTCAACGAAGATAGCCAGCGACGACCGCTTCCCGTCATAATCACGAATTCCCTTATACAGTCCTAGCATCGCTTCCTGGCGAAGATCATCCTCACTGCCGTCTTGGAGATAGAACCGTTCCACGATTACCCGAATCATGGGGGCAAAGCGGACACATAAGGCCTCAAAACGTGAGGGCGGTCCGGTCAGGGCCTGCTGAGCCAGCTTCAGGTCCTCCGGGTAGCCGGCCGGTGCTGCCAGGTGCTTGCTTTTCGGTATTTCCGCGCCGTCAGTGGCGTGGGAGCCAACGGCCAAGGCCGTAGATGCGCTCATGAACGCCGCCTTTCAGGTTGGAGAGGTTGTACAATTGATCTCTTACAGAAATCAACTGACTCTACTTATACCCTTATGCTGGACAGAGTACAAGGAAATTGTCTGGTTGCAAGGCTACTTCTTGTATATTTTGCTTGATAATGGCATTATTGTCCTGACGCAGGCACCATAATAGGAATGAACGCGTCGAACCTACCATTTCTAGTCTACTGAAAGGAGCGGCTATGCCCGCCCGATCTACGCGTTCGGAGGTTTTAGTAACCGACGACATCCACAATGACCTAATGCGCCGCATTGGGCGCCACCGCCTGCTTAATGCCGAGGAGGAGATATCTCTCGCCAAGCGCATTGAGCGAGGCGACATGATGGCCAAGGATACCCTCGTGAGCCACAATTTGCGCTTGGTTGCCAGCAATGCCCGGCATTACCTTGGCCAAGGACTGCCGATCGAGGATCTGGTTAACGAAGGAGTCACCGGGTTGATCCGAGCGGCCGAGAAGTTTGACTGGCGCAAGGGCTTTCGCTTTAGCACCTACGCTACGCTCTGGATTCGCCAAGCTATGCAGCGCGGAATCGAGAATCAGGGGCGCACCATCCGGATGCCGGTCCATCAGGCCCAGGCCTTGCGCAGAATGAGAAAAGCCGAGCAGAAGCTGACAGCCCAGTCCGGTTGGGAACCTTCAGATGAGGAGCTGGCAGCCTGTTTGGACTGGCCGCTTAGTAAGGTGGAGGAACTAAAACGGGCCAGCCAGTCACTCGCCTCTCTTGATATTCCGGTTGACGAGGATGGTGAAAGGCTCTTTGGCGATATGATCGAGGACATCAATAGCCCCAGTCCCGGCCAAGTTACCGAGGAAGACCAGTGTAATGCCCGGCTCTTGGAGCTAGTGCATGAGCTACCACCCCAACAAGCTCGTATACTGATTCTGCTTTTTGGGCTGGAAGGGCGGGAGCCGATAACGCAGGCTAGCATTGCCCGTGCTCTCGGTATCTCCAGTGAGAGAGTCGGTCAGCTCAAGCGGCGGGGCCTCACTCACCTGGAGAATGAACATGGATCGGAGCTGAGCTTTCTGTTTGGCCGCGGTGACGAGATGGATGATGAGGTGGCGGATATCGCGGCCGAAGTAGAAGCGAAGCCGCATCCGGAGATTGAGCCAACTCCGCAGACTCCACCGGTCTTGCATGTGGTCAAGCCGCCGATGGTGCATTCACTACCAAGCCGTAAGCAGCGTTTTAGTCAAAGGCTACAAGAACTCCAAGGCCGTCTAGGACGGCCACCTACCTATCTGGATCTCTTGAAGCTCGACGATAGCGAGGAACTGAAAGCAACTGAGCTGTATGAGTACTGGAATAGCCTGCAAGAAGCCTTGCAGGAACTCAATTCGCAGAAAAGAGGCATTGCCTAAATTAAAGCCGTCAGGCGCGCAGAAGTCGCCGTTTGGCGGCTTTTGTGCGTTGTAACCTGCCGACCAAAAGCTTCAACCTGGCTTGAAACCTTTGGTCGGGCGGGAATCAATCATGATTCCCGCGTCTAGACCGCTGAACGGTCCAGAAAGACCTACTATTGGGTGGCGTGCTCGGCGATAAGGCTGAGCACCCGAGGCGTGATTTCCTCTAGTGAGGGGCGCTCCGAGTCCAGTCGCAGGAGGTTGGCTTGGGCGTCGCTGAGCTCCTGCTTACAGTGCTGGAGTTCGGTGCGCAGCTCGGCGTTCTCGGCTTTAAGCTCCTCGAGCTGATGCTGTTGGTCATCCCGGGCTTGTTTCAGGAGCGCCACTAGCTCATCCTTGCCCTCGGCCGTGGTAATAACCGAGACTGCCAGTCTCAGCAGCTCTTGGCTAATCCTGGTAATATCGGCCTCCTCCAGTTCTGACACACGTACTCGTGTTGGCCGATGCTGGTTTTTTGATGGGGTCCGTTTGGCGGATTGGCTGGCTGGCTTGCCGTTTGACGTAACCTGCTCGGCCACACTCCGCGGGACTATTACTGCCTGTAGGTAGTGTCCGGACTTCTCCTTGCGCAGCTGGCCGGCCCTTGCCATATTGTCCATCAGTTGGCTGATAGTGCTCGACTTTGAATCCAGCAGTCCGGCAAGGTGGCTTGGAAGATTGGCATCCGCCGGCTTGGCTATCCGCCAGCCCTCATCCGTCTCTTCATCCTGTGCAATGACAACACGTATAAACTTGACGCGGACATCTGAAAGCCGCAAACCATGGTTGCTCACGAGCATCTCCTCAAATAGGTAGGTACACAAAAACGGCAACCGCCGCTTTCGCTGAGACTATATAATTTCAGGCGGCAAAAGTAAATGATTTAGATGGTAGTGGCTGGCTATTTTGTGGACTTGCCAGAATCTTTGCTCCAGGAGCTGGCTAGCATCAAGGCTAGCAGGAAAGCGCCCAGGCCAAAGGCCAGCTCATAGCGAAAGGTATGCGACAGTGAGCGGTGCATACCGGCGTAATGCCAGATTGCCCAAGCAATTACAAAGTTGACGCTCCCCCATAGCACGTTCGTAACGGCGCTCGACGGTTTGCCAAACGGTGTTCGGTGCTGCTCCCCGGTAATTCCTTTAATAAAATGTGGCACGCCATTAGCTGTAAACAGCCCGGCGAGAAAGTACAGAACTTCGTACATCGTAATCCCCTACCTTAATTGCTTTCATGGTACGCCTGTACAAGCATAAGCGCAATGGCTGGCATGGGCGAAAAGAGCTTGCGTTCGGAATTAACCGTAAGCATAATAGAGTCCAGAGAGTGAGCACTGGTATGGATGCAGCATCACAACCGAAATTAGGGGCGGTCGCCCACAAAGGTGGGGTCAGTTTTGGTGTGTGGGCGCCGCACGCCACCAGTGTGGCGGTAATGGGCAGCTTTAATGAGTGGTCGCAAACCGCCACTCCCCTCGCCCGCGATGATACCGGCTGCTGGTTTGCCGACGTTTCTGGGGCCAAGGTCGGGCAGGAGTACAAGTATGTCATCCAAAACGGCGAGCAAACCCTGCTTAAAAACGACCCTCGGGCGTTACAGCTAACCGCCTCTGGGGATAACTCCATAATTGTGTCGGCCGACTTCGACTGGGGCGACGACCAGTATGAGCTGCCACCGCTGAATCAGCAGGTAATTTATGAGCTTCATCTGGGCACTTTTCACCGCGTTGATCCGGCTACTCCTGGCACGTTTGAAACCACTGCGGCCAAGCTCGATTATTTGGTTGAGCTGGGCGTCACCACAGTTGAGTTGATGCCGGTGAGCAGCACCACCGTCGACCACTGGTGGGGGTATGATCCCGATTATTTGTACGCGGTGGAGGCTTCTTATGGCGGCCGGCAGGCGTTCCTAGAGTTTGTGAAGGCGGCTCATGCCCGCGGGATCGGTGTGGTGGTAGATGTAGTCTACAACCACCTCAGCCCCTATCCCGGCCTTGACCTCTGGCAGTTTGACGGTTGGAGCGAGAATGGCAAGGGTGGCATTTATTTCTATAATGACTGGCGGGGCGATACTCCTTGGGGTGCCCGTCTTGATTACGGCCGTCCGGAAGTGCGGCAGTATATTAGCGATAATGTGCGGATGTGGTTGCAAGATTGCCACGTGGATGGCTTGCGGGTTGATGCGACCTTTGCCATTCGTAATACCGCCGGCCGTAACGATGACCCTGAGCATGACCTCGCCGACGGGTGGAAGGTGTTGCAGGAGATAACCACTACGGCTCACCAAGTGCGGCCGACGGCCGTGACGATTGCCGAAGATATAGCGCTGAACGCCCATCTCACCAAGCCCACCGACCAAGGTGGGGCTGGCTTCTTGTCGCAGTGGGAGTCTTCCTTCCCCTCGGCCTTGCGTAATGTACTTGACCCGGTGGATGACGCCAGCCGTCAGCTTGTACCGTTGCGCGATGCGCTGGCCAAGCACTATAACGGTGATGCCTTCCAGCGGGTGGTGTTTAGCGAGTCGCACGATGCCGATGCCAATGGCCATGCCCGCCTAAACGAAGAGATTGATCCGGGCGAGGCCGATAGCCTGTTTGCCCGGCGGCGTTCAGCTTTAGCCGCGGCACTGTTCCTAACCGCTCCTGGTGTGCCAATGCTGTTTCAAGGACAGGAGTTTATGGAGAGCGGCTGGTTTAATCACTGGCAGGCGGTTGATTGGGCGAAGGCTGAGCGGTTCGGTGGGATTCTCCATCTATATAAAGACCTGATTGCCCTCAGGCTCAACCAGCGTGACTGTAGTGCCGGCCTGCTCGGCCATGGCTTTGATACCCTGCATCTCGACGAAAAAACCAAGGTACTGGCCTACCATCGCTGGGACAAGGGTGGTTCGCGTGATGATGTGGTAGTAGTAGTCAACTTTGCCAACCAGCAGCAGACTGGATATAGCGTTGCCTTCCCGCAGTCCGGAACCTGGAAGGTGCGCTTAAATAGTGACTGGCAGGGCTACAGTCCCGACTTTTCTAACACGCCGACGCCCGATGTTATCGTCAAAGACAAAGCCGGCGTGCTTAACCTGGCGCCCTACTCGGTACTTATTCTTTCGCAGGACTAGCCACGGCGGCGAGCTTTTTGGAGCCGGCTGATGGCTTATTAGGCTTTTTGCCGCACCAGTGGGTAGCTCGTGGGCTGGTAGCGGTTTTGCGGTGGCCGGCGGCTTCCTGGGCGGCCTGAAGGTCAAGCACGGTATTGACGTACTCAGCTTCGCTCCAAACCAGCGGTGCCACCGAAAGAAACGACTGGTCCGCTGGGCTGATCTGCTCCGAAAGCACCCCGGTTGGCAGCATTAACTTTTCCACCCACTGGATGATCCGCTCGGCATCCTCGTTTCGCCCACTGGCGATGTAATATTGGGCTACCCATAGTGAGCAGACAAACCAGGGGTTACCAATACTACTGGGGTCAGACGAGTAGTAGGCGTCATGCTCGTAGCGGCCGATTCCCCGGAAGTTCTTAGCGTCCACCTTAAATACCCGCTCCAGGGTGGCCGCGGCCTGGAGCAACTGGGGATCATTCGGCTCGTACAGCCCCATCATGAAGGCGCCATAAAAACTGGAAAGATCGATGGTCGAATCGTATTGGGTGTCCCCGTCGCTAATGAGCAGTCCCTTGTAAAAGTAATTGGTATCGGGGTTAAAGAATGTCCGATGAGCCGCCAAGCGCATATCTTCGGCCGTGGTTTGCCAGCGGATGGCATCGTCGGTTTCGCCAAACAGCTCTGCCAGTTCGGTGGCTGCCTTTAGTGAGGCGTAGACTATGGCCGTGGAATAGGTGGTGGTTAAGAACTTCTGCTCCCATAGGTCATAGCTGGGATGTGGGAGGCCGGTGGATTTATCGGTATAGGTTACCATAAAGTCAGCCATCTGCTTGACCAAATCAATGTAAAGCTGGCGTACTAGTTTTTTATCGCCGGTCATCTCATGGTAGAGCTTAACCAGCAAGATCACTACCGCGGTCTCATCCTCCTGGATTGGTAGCTCTGAATGCCCGTCATGGACGTAGGGGTGCCAGCTGCTGCCGGCCGCGGCGTCGGCTTGGTACTTATGCATTAGAAATCCACCATGCTGTAAGCCCCGTGTACAGAACTCAAAAAAGGCTTTGGCCTCGGCGGTGTGCCCCATGCGCAGGAGCGGCCACAGCGCGAAAAAGGCGTCGCGGGGCCAGCAGTAGGCGTAGGCGTCGCGGGCGTAATTTAGCATATCGGTGTCAGACGAGGCTATCACCGCTCCTTGGTTGTCGGTATGGGCTTTTATTAGGAGTAAGGCTTTTTCGGTGTGGCCTCGTCGGGTAGCCCCCAGTGTATTCAGGGCTGAATGGCCATGGTGCAGCCAGCGCTGCCAGTGCTCGCAGGTGGCTTGGGAGCGGCTGTCAAAATGGGCCGGCCCAAAGTAGCGCGAAAGCTCAATCGCTTCCTCGCGACTACGGGCGGCGGTTACCCAGTAATGAACCGTTTGGCGATCCCCGGCCGCTATGTCCAAGCGGAAGCGCAGTACCGAATCAACACTACCGTGTTCTACCGGGTTATCAGCCAGCTCGCCGTCTTCGGCATCGCGAAAGGTTCCTTCTTTGCCTTCAATCCCCCACACGCCAATACTGTACTGGTCGAATGGCTGGCCATCATCGGTCGCGGCTTTCACAATGAAGTTGCGATGGCCCTTAAAGTGCAGGATCGCTTGGTCGAGTGGCAAATACTGGGCGGTATCGCCATTTAAGCTGTTGCTGATGCGAAAAACCTGGTGCAGCATCAAGCGGATCTCGCGTTCGTGGGGGGCATTATTAACCACCGTAATACGACGCATGAGAGCGTTATACTCGTGGTCAATACAGTCGTGGAATTCGAGGGTGACGGCTAGCTCCTTATGGGAGGCGGTAATGTGGCTCACGAGCGTACTGGGTTCATAGGCAAACGTAAACTGCCAGTTATTGTCGTCTAGCCAGCTAAAGCGGCCATTAATCCAAACGCCAATCAGATGCCGCAGGGTTTTAGCGGTATTGTGGTTCTCCAGGCCGACATAGGGATAGTAAAAATCGTGCACCAGTCCGAACCGATTAATTCCCACTAACATCTGGTTGTTGCTAAGAATTATGGGCCGGGCCACCGGCTTTCTCCTTGCGTCTGCGTTTCGGCGGCGGCGCGGCTAGCGCCTGATCGACCCGCACTCGCAGATCCCGTAGCACATTCATAAAGTGCATGAAGCCGTCATACGGCGATTCGTAGGGGCTAAAGTAGGCGTGCACGTCACCGTCGGTAAACCACTTGGTACACATATAGTAGAGATGGTCGGAAGTGGTTAGCCGCCGCCAGTCGCCAATTATGCCGATGTCTTTGGTGGCCATCACCTCGCTTTCCAGCGCGTACAGCGACTGGACCGCCTGCTGCTGCATACGGTTGCCCAACCAGGCGCTCAAATCACGCTCGGTATCGGCCCAGGTGATGGTTTCCGGCACGTCAATGTAGTCACGGGGTTTTAAGGCGGCGATGGCCTCGCTGGGAGTCACAAAATGGTTGCCCTCGTACTGCACATAAGTGCCAGCCATATGTTCCAGGAAGTTGAAGATACCATGATCCTCCCACTGATGTTCACCAAAGGTTTCGTAATCCATAAACAGGTTGACGAGCTGCTGGTCGGGATCCAGCGCGTTCACCCACCCAACAAACTTATCGGCGGTTAACGGCCACTGGTTCCAGTTGCGGTCGGAAAAACGGAAAGCGATGTCGTCGCTTAGCCGGTAGTTTTTCAGCAGCAAGCGGATCTTGCTGGTATAGGTTGGGCGGTAGACGTAGTTCGGGCTGCGCCAATCCAGTACCGGATCCCAGCCTTCGGTAATAATGCCCTTGTAGCCGGCTCGGTCGGCCCAAGCGGCTAGGTCGTTATTGTAGGCCAGCTCGGTGTTGCGGAAGACTTTCGGCGTTACCCCAAACAGCTCGTTGATACGACGCTTGTGGAGCTTCACCTGGGCTTCAAACTCGTCGATGGAGTAAAAGAAGGCCAGGCTGTGGTAGTAGGCCTCTCCGAGAATCTCTACCCGCCCGGTTGCCACCAATTCTTGAAAGCTTTCAAGTACGTCCGGTGCCCACTGCTCCAGCTGCTCAATTAGGGTGCCGGTAATTGATAGGCTTACCCGAAACTCGGGGTGCCGCTTCAAGAGCTGGAGTAGGTAGTGGTTGGTGGGCCGATAGGATTTCTCGGCCACTTTGCGGATAATGCCTTCGTTGCTAGCCAGCCCGAACGGATCGCCGCCAATGAAGTAGTTGTGATCGCGCCCGGCTTCCAGTAACCCATACTCGCGGATGCGGTAGGGTTGGTGAGCGTGTAGATAGAGGCAGATGGCGCGGCTCATACTGCCACCTTTCCGCTTGCAGTGATCTCCGGCTGGTGGCGCTGGTACAGCTCCAGGCACTGCTTAGCGACCCGGTGCCACGAAAGCCCCTGAAACTCCTTTCGGCAGTGCTCTAACAGCTCAGCCTTCAGCGGCCCGGATTCCGATAATGCCACGATTTGGTTAGCCAGCCGCTGGGTATCCCAAAAATCGAAACGCAGCACATGGCTCAGCACCTCGCCAACGCCGGATTGGCGCGAGATCACCACGGCGTTGCCGTAGCCGGCCGCCTCCAGCGCAACCAGGCCAAACGGCTCTGAAACCGAGGGCATCACAAAAATATCGGCTAGCGCAAACACATCACGCCAAGGCGCCCCGCGCACGAACCCGGTAAACAGTACGCGGTCGGCAATGCCCAGTTCGGCGGCCGCCTCAATCAGCCCATGGTACTGCTCACCATTACCAGCAATTACCACCAGCAGCTTGGGATTGTAATCCATAGCGAGCTTGGCTGCTTCCAGCAAAAAGCCCAGACCCTTTTGAATGGTTAGCCGCCCGACACTGGCTATTACCGTGTAGCCCTTGGCTTTCATATGGGCGATGTAGGCGTAAGAAGGTTCGGTGGGGATATCTTGAAAATCGCTCGGGTCAATACTGTTGTGGACCACCTCAATCTTTTCCGCCGGGATTTGGTAGTGCTTAATAATGATATTCTTGGTGGCCTGACTTACCGCGATAATGCGGTCGGCCAGCAAAAAGCTGGTGTACTCGATCTCGTGGACCAGCGAATTACCATCCAGGCCGCCGGCCCGGTCAAACTCGGTAGCGTGGACATGGGCAATCAGCGGTACGCCGAGTTGATGTTTGGCCACCTGGGCTGCTTCATAGGTTAGCCAGTCGTGAGCGTGAATCAGATCGTAATGCCGTTCGCTGGTGAGCTTGCGCACATAGCCAATGTAGCGCTGCTGCTGTTCCCGCAGGCTACCAGGTAGCTCGGCGGCATCCTCGAACTCGCTCCGGTAGGTCGTTAGGCGAGCCGACTCGTAGGCACCACCAAGCAGCTCCTGCATTAGCTCAGCCGAGTAGGAGGTGGCGCCCAGGACTTCCATGAACTCCGTGCCCTGATGGTTGGCGGTGTAAGGCACCACAAAATCAATCTCAACGCCCTGGGCCGCTAAATGTTTACATAGCTGGTAGCAGGCTACTCCAAGGCCGCCGCTATTATGCGGCGGAAGCTCCCATCCGAGCATTAGGATTTTCATATGTTCGCACCCATTGATTTAAGTATAAGCGTTTTGAGGAGTGGAGCCAAGCCCAAAATAATAATCCGCTAACCTGTTAGGTGTTGTAAAAAGTTAATCTAAATTTAATTTTTATGTCATGGGGTCCAGGTTTTTGGTCTATGCCGGTATTTCACTGGTCATACCGTTGCATCACCGCTGAGATTTGGCCAGCGATTGCGGAGTAACTACTGATTTTAGTGCCTGCCGCCGCCTGTGCCAGCACAAATGCCGCCGTGGTCAGGGCTGCAAATGGCTTAGTGCGATGTTGCAACAAAAAGGTAGCGGCTACCCCTACTGCAACAGCCGGCCACTCGGAAAGCCCCTGCGCCAGAGGGGTTAGGCTGACCTCGCCCTCGGCAGCTACTAGCACTTCGTGGTCCACGACCACGTAGTCGCAACGGCTAATCGCCACCAACTGCTGCAAAATGGTAATCTTTGCGACCACCCCACTCTGCGGCTTAATGGCGATCGGCAGATGATGATGACCGGCCAGCGTCAGTAAGCCACTCATGGTTGTTACAACCAGTGCCCGTGGGTTGCCGGTCACCAGCGCTGGGTTAAATTGCAGAATTTGCAAGCACTCCTCGGTAATAATGACCGGTTGCTCCAGTTTGCCCACAAGTGATTCAATCATGACGGCGGTTTCGGCGTTATTGGTGAGGTTGGCGCCGATCACCACGCCGTCAAAGTCGCCGGCCGCTGTCAAAATCTCGCCCAGGGCGGCTTTGCCCAGCGAACCGGAGGCCGAAGCCGGCACAAGCCGCGCAAAGCCGGCCTCCCCCACCATTCGGCGCAAGCTATCGGGTACGATCGCCTGGCACTCGCCAATGCCGGCCGCCTCAGCCAGCCGGTAAATCGCCTGTACCAGACTAAACTCATGTTGATGGCCGCCCACTACTAACAGCCGGCCGCTGCGGCTCTTCATGGTTGGCCGGTTCCAAAAAACTTCTGGGAACAACGGTTGCTCGGCCTGGCGCACAAACTCAGTGGCCACGGCTCCGCACTTCCTTCTCAATTTGTTCGAGCCGCTGCCTGTACCCATCAAGATCCTGATGGTAAATCTGCTCGGCTTTTGCGATGTCGCGCTCTATCTTATCGATCGCATTATCGAAGTTAAGGATATCCTTACGACGGTCGAGCTGGTCTAGCTCCAGGTCGATAAAGTAGACGCTGTTCTGGGTATCGCCTGGCGCTTTCCCATAGAGCATCTGGCCTAAGCCAAGGTCGGTGATATAAGGATCTTCGCTGGTATCTTCAAGCCTATCTTCGTAGTAGCGGAGCATGCCTTCAATCGTCTGTAAAACTACCGGTGCCGGTATTTCAGTCATGTTCTCGTGCAGGTTTTTGCCCTCTACGCGCCGAGTAACGGTATAGAGGGTTTCCCATTGAAAATTATCAATGTCGTGGCGAGGTCCATTATCGAGTTGACGAGCATTGCCTATGCCCGGAATATTAATGCCGTAACTCTCCAATGCAAATAAGGCTTTAGTGAAGATTTCATAACGATTGTGGCGCTCGCGGCTCTTTTCCGACCCGGCCGGAAGTACGCTTGCATCGCGAAAAATAAGGTCCGGTCGATCCTGATGAGTCCAGGTTTTATGGCGGGTATCAAAGCCGCTGTCGAGCAGCCCGTCGCTAAGATCTTTTGATGGCGGTGGCCCATTTTCCGGTGGCGGCGATGGCGTTTCGGCCATGGCTAGCCGGCCAGCTCGCGTAGCTTATCCAGGTTTGGCTTATCCGGACCCTTATGTTCGATACCTGGCACCTCCAGAATACCGACCATATCAGCCAGCCGCGGCTCGTTAATGATGACGCGAAATCCCGCTTCACCTATAAAGCCCTGCCCAATGTTTTCGTGGCGGTCGCGTTTGCTGCCAATATCAACCTTGGAATCGTTCAGGTGGATGCAGCCCAGCCGGTCGAGGCCGATCTTCCGGTCAAACTCGTCGAGCACGGCCTTCCAGCCCTCGGATGTACGTACCTCGTAGTTTGCGGCCAGCAAATGGGCGGTGTCCAGGCAAAAGCCAATCCGCGGATCGCGTCCAACCGCCTCCCAGATTTGGGCCAGCTCATTTAAGCCATTACCAACATTGCCGCCAGCGCCGGCCGAGTTCTCCAGCAGCAGCCGGCTCTCTTTAGTGTCCGCGACCACTTCTAGTAGCGCGTCACGCAGTGTGTCCATGACGGCATCAAGGCCGGCGCCTTTATGGGAGCCCAGATGCGTCACCACCCCCTGTACACCCAATCGCTCGGCGTTTCCCATCGTATGCTTGGCAGCCTCTACCGATGCGCGACTTAACTTTTTATCCGGTGAGCCGTAACTGGTGAGGTACATCATGTGGAGAAAGGTAGGCATACTAAGTTTGGCGGCGGCGGCCTTAAAATCGGCAGCCGTCTCATCGCTATAGGTGGCCTGTTTCCAGGTTCGCGGACTGCCGGCAAAAAACTGCAGGGCGTCGGCACCCATGGCTTTAGCCCGCGCAGGTGTGCCCACTAAGTCGCCAGCTGTCGAAATATGTACACCAAACTTCATGGCTCTAGTATAACGACAAGACACACAATGCCACAATTACATCTGGTGCAGCTGCCGGGGATCGAACCCGGGACACAAGAGTGTCGAGTTCGGTGCCGGCACCAAGCCCAGCCCCGTGTCAACCGATCTGTCCACCAGATGTTAATTAAGTTTAACGAACTATTATGAAATCCAGATTAAATCTGAAACTGGTATGTATTGACGCATTTTTAGGAGTACGTTACTCTAGCAATGCACTCAAATGTCGAGTTCGGTGTCGGTAATAACAGCGGTTTTCAAGCCGCTGTTATTGATTTCTCCTAAGTGACCAGTTTAGATGGTGTCGGCTTCGTAATCGGGTGTGGGCAGCTGCTCGTAGTACATCATTTGGCTGGTCCCGACTTGGGAGTTGGTTACCAGGGTGTCGGCGTCATCTTCGTCGTAACCCAAAGCCACCAGTTTGCGCACCTTATCCAGCGGCGACAGCTGTGACCCCAACACTTGATTCGCCATCCGTCTTTGTGAACGTTGTATCGCCATGCCGCCCTCCCACTTAACTTAAGCCCAAGCTTAGCAAGCACGGCGCTTCCGGAGCATTAGCGGTTGCTCCAAGCTTTGTCGCCAAAATGACGGATTTTTTTGGATGCGCCGGTGCTACACTGAAGTGACATGGCCTATCAGCTTTCTCCAGATCAAATCGAGGCATTGCAGACCATCGGTCGCTGGTACCGCACCCGTTCAGCCCCGTTTCTGACCCTTGGCGGCTATGCCGGTACCGGTAAAACTACTATGGCCGCCTATGTGCGTCAGGCGTTGCGCCAAAATGATCCCGATGTGCGCGTAGCCTTCTGCGCTTTTACCGGTAAGGCGGTGCGGGTGCTGGAACAGACGCTGAAAGCCCAGGGCGTCAGCCGTCGTGGTGATAGCGTCGGCACAATTCATAGCTTGATCTACACCACCGAGCTGGACGCTGGCGGCCATGTCACCCGCTGGCACCGCCGCGCCGAACTCAAAGCCGACCTGATTATTGTTGATGAAGCCAGCATGGTTACGGAGGAGCTGTGGCAGGATTTACTGAGTTTTAAGCTGCCGATCCTCGCGATTGGCGACCATGGCCAGCTGCCGCCGGTGGGCGGACAGTTTAACCTAATGGCTGAGCCGCAGATCCGGCTGGAGCGGGTGTACCGCCAAGTTGAGGATAGCCCGATTGTAGAGGTCGCCACCCTCGCCCGCACTACCGGTCAGATTCCACCGGGCAGGTATGGCCCCACCGTTATTAAATATGATCGGGCCGGTGCCGATATTGGCAGCGAAATGGAAGAGCTGCTGGAGGCCTGGCGGGCTGAATGGCTGGTGCTCTGCGGCTACAACCACACTCGGGTGCGGCTCAACCAAAGCCTGCGGGCTAAGCTCGGCTTTGAGCTGCCTAATCCGGTGGCCGGCGACCATGTGATCTGTCTGCGTAATAATGCCAGCGCCAAGCTCTATAACGGCATGACCGGCACGATTTCCGATATTCAGGCGGCCGATGACGATCCCGAACAGCTATGGTGGCAGGCGGCCGTCCACTTTGATGACCGCGACTATGCGGGCTATTTGCTGCGGGAACAGTTTGGTGCCCGAGAAACCGTCTCGCCGGTGCCGCCGCCTCCTGGCGCCAAGGCGGCTAAATCTGGCAAGCGTGGCCAGCCACGCGGCGACCTGTTCGATTTCGGTTACGCGCTAACCGTCCATAAAGCTCAGGGCTCCTCGGCCGATACCGTCCTGCTCTTTGAAGAGCGCAACAAGCACATGAGCGACGATGACTGGCGACGCTGGCTATACACCGCCGTTACCCGCGCCGAGCGTCAGCTGTTTATTATTGGGGATTAAGTGATTGCCAATATTCCGTGTTGTATCACATCGCCCCGCGCCATATACTGAAATCCAATAAGGAGGCGAACACCCAAATGGCCGAAGATGAAACCACTGTAGGGGCAATCCATCGCCTAATGCAGGAGATGGATGAAGCCCGCGCCCAAGCCAAGGCACTGCGCGACAACCTGAAAGATGTGTTGACGCAAAACCAAGAATATCAGGAGCTGCAGGAGGAGATTAAGGAGCTGACTACCAAGCGGCAGCAGGCCAAAAAACTGCTGGCATCCGATCACGATTACCAAACCCTCAACTCGGAGCTGGAAGAGCTTAAGTTCAAGCAAAAAGACTTACAAGAAATTATGAGCCACCATCTGGTGACTTACTATAATGAGACGCAAGATACGACTATCAAAGACCATGATGGCGAGGTGCGGCAGCTCATTTTGAGCGCCCGGGTCGGCAAGCCTGAAGCGGTCATGAACGAGTAATTGGCGGATTAATTAGGGGCTAATTGGCGGTCGTAGTGGTCGGAATTGGCCCGACATTATTGGTTTGCTCAATATGGCCGTCTAAATGTACCTGGCAGTTGCTCCACAGGCCGCGTCCGGCCGCTCGCGCCTCGGCCTCCCACGCCCGAAACTGGTCCAGTTTAGAGATCGGAAAAATGGTGTAGGCAAAGGCGTAGCCCTGCTCGGTTAAATATTGGTTCACAAAGGTGCCATCCGGCAGGTAAACATAGCGCAAAAGCCGATGATACTTGTCGCGGTCACTATCTTCGGAGTCGCCCGCGAGCCGCACCTGTTTGCCACCAACCAGTTTCCGGGTTTCGGCAGCGGCGATTTCCCCGTAACATTGCACCGCCTTGCGGGGGTCATGCGTTTCCGGCGTATCCATGCCCAGTAAGCGAACAATCTCGGTTTTGCCGGCAATTTTAACATCAATGGTATCGCCGTCGGTGACGTGGGTTACGGGGTAGTAGCCGGGCTGCGAGCCGCCGGAATTACCCCCGGGCGCACTTGGTGGCCCGACGCGGCCCTGCTGCACCACCCCCAATCCCAACCAGCTGAGCAGCCCTAAGACTACAATAATTCCGCTATGGCGTATCCACGCTTTCCATCTCATACCTCCATGGTACGCTGGCATTATTAAATTTATGTGAAGTCACATGGGGGTTTCCGGCAATAAAAAATCGCCAGGGTTGCTCGACCGCTTGGCTGATGCCAATGCGCGGGCTGGCCATAACCGGTGGCACTGCCGTTCGTGGCCGAATATATAAGCGCGGGCTGTTTAAGCTGGCGCCGTTTTGGGCGGCCACTATGCCCATAGCTTGTACTAGCTTACCCGGTCCGCTACACAAATTACGGATCAGTGTAGTGCTGCGCCGGTGCTCCATCAACGGTATGCCGCCGGTTGGCTCAAGGGCACGAATCAGCACCGCTTCCGCCACGCCATCGCGGCCGGCTACCACATTCATGCAGCGATGAATACCGTAGGAAAGGTAGATGTAGGCATAGCCGGGCGGCCCAAACATGACGGCGTTGCGCTTAGTTTGGCCGCGGAAGCTGTGGCTGGCCGGATCCTCAGTGTGGTAGGCCTCTGTCTCCACGATTAGGCCGGTCGTCGTCCCCTCCTTGCTCTCGTGTATCAGCTCGCAGCCCAGCAGTCTTGCGGCTAAGCTGAGCGCGCTTTGGGCGTAAAATGATTGCGGCAGCATACTCCAATTATACGTTCCCGTTGGTTGGCCAAAAGAAAAAACGTGCGTTAGCACGTTTTCCTAGCGTCTCGGGCCCCTCAGACCGAAACACAGGGGCTGATGGATCATCCCATCCCATGTATGAGCGTCGCTCAAACTCCTATCATAACCGTCCGCGCCAGAGGCTCACATCTGAGATTACTGTAATTCTACAAAAACTAGTAAAGACATGTCATGGGAATAATGCCAAATCTCAGCTATTTTTAATCGTTTTTTTCAGGCAATTAGCTTAATTCTTACGGTCTAAACCTGGGTAGCGCGGCTGAGCGCCAGTGCAATCTTCGGTAGCGCCGTCGGTAGTCCGCGGTACACAATATACTGGCTCTCCCAGGTCGGCTCAAACTTATTTTTAAACTGCCGCAGCCCGTCTACCGAGATAAACCCTTGGTTGAAACGAGCCACCAACTGCACAATTCGCTCTTCCGGAGTAGAATCGGTGGAGTCGGTGGTGTTAGAAAGCGGCGCAATACCTAAATTAAACTCTCTGTAGCCCTGGGTTTTGGCCGCTAGCAGCACCTCCATTAGCAGAAAATCCATAGTGTTATTGGGGGCGTCCGGCAGATGCCGCATAATATCAATGGTGGCCTGATGAGGCGCGTAGCTGGGGGTGCCATTGGTAAAGGCGACCGCTCGGTTTTCGCCATCGCGCACCACATATAATGGCCCGTTTTGCAGGTAGGCTGTTTCGAAAGCGCCCTGCATAAACCCCCACTGCTTCTTGCCGCTTTTTAGCCAGGCGGCGTTAACCACCCGTAGCTCCTCAAGCAGCTGGCTACTATGCGGCGGTTGATGAACTTCTACCCGGCAACCTAACTTTGTGAAGCGGTTACGGATGTTACGGAAATGCTTGTTGGTCACCACCTCCGTTTCGAACCGACTGAGGTCAATCAGCGCATCCTCGCCGATCTTAAGCCGCCGCCAGCCGTCCCCAAACAGCTCAAGCCCGCGCTCTGGTATCAGCACAAAGACCGGGTCCCAGCTGTTGTTGCGGCAGTACTGTCCAAAGGCATCAACGCAGGCTCGTCGGCTAGCCGAACTGCCAACCGGCGCACCGGCTGTTAGCGCCACCCCGGCATTCACCCGATAGGCAACGCCGGCGGCA
>DATKHK010000002.1:0-2948 GCA_035510255.1 Saccharimonadales bacterium (SeqCode)
GGTCACAATATGCGCCTCCACTTCGAGGCGAACACCGTTCATACCAACCGGATCCTTAATATTGGTCTGGCCATCGACGTTAAAAGAACGCGGGAACATTTGGATAATTTCACGGTTTGGCGCCAGCTGTACCGCCGTAGCCGCCTCTTCCGCCCGACGCACGTCTTCAAGCGCAATCTCCTGATTGGCGCGGCCAACCGCGATCAAGCCGGTGGAGTTAAGGCTGGCCACATGAGCGCCATCAATGTTAACGGTTGCCCGGTCAATCGGTACCCCGGAAATGCGCTCAGCCTCATCAACGGCAGCGGTGATCGAGGAAACCGTCTCCTCGACATCAACCACCACCCCCTTGCGCATGCCTTCGGCCGGTGCTACCCCGACACCGATCACGCTGGGATGGGCAGCCGACTCTTCTTGTAGGCCAACTATGCAGCAGACTTTGGTGCTGCCCACGTCGAGGCCAATAAAAATGTTGTCTTGTCGGCGAGTTGCCACGTTTGGGCGTACCTTCGTTTATTATTTATTAGTTGTTCTGTATTATAGTGGTTACGGTTTCCAGGAGCAAGCAACGCTGAACACAATTTGTAACAGCCTCGCCCTCAACTTGTAGTATACCAGGTGGTTAATAACCGGCAGCGATTGGGCTACAGCTGAGTCAGAATTTCCGCCACCCCATCGGTAACCAGGATGGTGTGTTCAAACTGGGCAGCCAGTGAGCCATCGCGCGTGACAATAGTCCAATTATCATCAAGGATCTGGATAGCCGGATTGCCAAGGGTGGCCATCGGTTCAATTGCCACCGTCATGCCGGCGGTCAGGACCGTTCCACTGCCAGCGGTACCGAGATTCGGAATCTGCGGCTCCTCCCACAGTTCACGGCCGACCCCATGACCGGCCAGCTCTTGAATGATTCCCAGATTGGCCGCCCGCAGACGCTGCTCTACCGCCGCCGCAATATCACCCACATGGCAGCCGGCGGTGGCCTGGTCAATCCCGGCATACAGCGCCTCCCTGGTAGCCTTCAGCAACCGCTCAGATGGCCCGCTGGCCGCACCAACCGCCACCGTCACGGCGGAATCGGTAATCATATCTTGGTAGCGCACCCCAAAGTCCAAACCGACAATGTCACCCTCTACCAGCACCCGCCGCCCCGGAATACCGTGCACAATCTCGTCGTTGACCGACACACAGATCGATTTCGGAAAACCTTCGTGCCCCAAAAAAGCCGGGGATCCACCAAGAGCCTGGGTCTTGCTAGTGGCCAGCTCATCGAGATCAAGCGTGGTCATGCCGGCGGTCAGCTCATCGCTCAGATTTTGCAGCACGGTCGCCAAAATCCGGCCTCCATGGCGCATAGCGGCAATTTCAGCCTCAGTTTTCACCTGAGCCTTCATAAAGCCGCTTCTATACGGGCCGCCACCTCTTCTGGCGTACCGATTCCATCAATCACCGTAAGCAAGCCCTGGGAGCGGCAGTAATCCAACACCTGGGCCGTATCCCGTTGATACCAAGCCCATTTCCGCTTAATCGCCACCTCGTGGTCGTCACCGCGATCGCGCTGATCCATCCGCGCGTAAGACTCCTCAGGGGTAATATGAACCTCCAGTACCGCCTGGATGTCGCGGTGCAGCTTATGCAGCCATTGTTCTAGGTGGCGAAACTCGTTCAGTTTGCGTGGGAACCCGTCAATAACAATCCCTTTATCGGCCGGTACCGCTCCGATCGCCTCCTCCATAATGCGCTCAACATCTTCAGATCGGGCCAGATGGCCGGTATTATGCCGCTCCAAGATGGCCGGATCCTTAGTGCTGCGGAGCAAATCACCACTGGAAAGATAGGCGTATCCCTGTCGCCTTGCCAACCGCTGGGCCTGCCAAGACTTACCAGCCTTGGTTGGGCCATGCACAATAATTACTGATGCCATATAAACCTTATAAGATACGGGCTAAAGATAGCGATGCCAATAGCCGCCGCCCCTAGTGCCGAAACCAGTACCGCTCCAGCCGCCATGTCCTTGATTATGCGCACCTGGTCGCTAGACTTTGGCTCAATTAAATCGAGGGTTTTCTCTAGGGCGGTATTAACGATTTCAGCGGTAAATACCAGAATAACTGCAAAGAATACGGCTGCCAGCTCAACATTACTAATACCCAGTGCCACGCTGGCAATAAATACCAGCAGCGCAATAATCAGATGCACCCGGGCGTTACGTTCAACCCGTATAACGAACACCACTCCTGTAAAAGCGGTGTACAAGCTCTGAAAAAAGCGATTTAGTGCGTCCATTGAAAGTTCCTATAGGTTAATCCAGCTTGGGTGAGAATTTGCCACTGCAGCTCGTCCATCTGATTTTGGTCTCTCGGAGAGCCGTGATCATAGCCGAGGGTGTGGAGTAAACCGTGGGTTACTAGGAGGCCAATCTCGGTAGCCAGAGTGGTTTTGGCAGTAGCGGCCTGCCGAGTGGCCATCTCGATACTGATAACAATGTCGGCTAGCTCACCAGAGGTAGGGCCGTCGGTCTCAGCATAATTAAATGTTAATACATCAGTAGCGTAAGCGTTACCGTTGTACTGTTTATTTAACCTGGTGATGGCAGCGTCGTCAACCAGCTTAATGCCGATTGTACCGGCCGGAACCGCCGTCCCCAGCTCCGCTTGAAGGGCCGCCAGAACAGCCTCGCCCACCTGGCGTAGTGGCGGTGGCCAGTCACCCACAAATACTACCGCCAGCACCATCAGCTGAGCTTTTGGCGAACCAGAGCAGCTACCATGGCACCATCAGCCCGTCCTTCGGCCCGCTTGACTACCGCCCCGATGACCACCCCCATCTGGGTCTGATCTGTAGCCTTAATCTCGGCGATGACCGAGTCCACCAAGGTAGCTATCTCGGTTTCGCTCATCTGGGCCGGTAGATAACTCTCGATAATTGCCAGCTCCTGCTGCTCACCA
>DATKHK010000003.1:0-2302 GCA_035510255.1 Saccharimonadales bacterium (SeqCode)
GTAGCCATACCGTTCAGCGGTCTTTTCGTTGGCCGCTTTAACGTGAATGCCCTTGGTTAGGTATGCCTGATGACGAAGGTAATCAAGTACGGTTTGATAGTCGAACTCAGTGGTCTCAAAGATCGACGCATCCGGCCAAAAACTAATGACTGTCCCGGTACGCTCTGAATCACCCACTGCCTTGACCGGCCCCAGCGGTTTACCAAGCTTGTACTCTTGTGAGTAATGCTTGCCATCACGGTAGATGTCGGCGACCAACCGGGTGCTAAGCGCATTAACCACACTGACACCCACCCCGTGAAGACCACCGGAAACCTTATAACCAGAGTCAGCGGCACCAAATTTGCCACCGGCGTGCAGCACGGTTAGGACGGTTTCGAGAGCGCTCTTGCCGGTCTGCTTCTGCTTATCTACAGGGATGCCACGCCCCTGGTCGTCTACCCGCACCCCGCCATCTTCTAGCAATGTCACCTCAACGGTATCGCCATAGCCCGCCATCGCCTCATCAATCGAGTTATTGATGGCCTCCCAGATCAGATGGTGCAGACCCTCACTACCGGTACCGCCAATATACATACCAGGCCGCTTGCGGACCGGATCGAGTCCTTCAAGCACCTGAATTTGAGCCGCATCATATTTCTTTTGCTCAGTTGCCACGTTTCGTATTCATTAAACCTTAGTAAACCAAAAAGGTGACTCGGTCACCTCACCTGTTACATCTATTATACCGGTTCTGCTACTCCTTATGCAACTAAGATACGGCTTAGAAAGGCCTTAACCATAAGTTTATTGCGCGTACACCCGATTTAATGCTTAAATAAGCGTAAGCGCTTGTGAGCGGAGGGTTGTCTTTTAATATATGTTTCGCGATATTGTATCTAATCTAAGCTTGAGTCCGGCTGCCAATACGCATCTGGCGTTTTACTGGCGACGGCTCAAGCGGGAGCAGCTAAGCCGTCAGCTTTCGGTTGTTATGGCGATTGTACTAGTGGGGTTGCAGGTTGCGATGGTCGTAGCGCCCCCAGATGCCGCTGATGCCGCCTCCCCGAACGATATTATCTACGGCGGTATTTCAAGCCGAGCGCAGCTGCTGCAAATTTACGACCAAGACCACGACAGCGTTGGCCATGGGGGCTACCATGACCTGTTTGCCCATTTTGGCATTGATCGCGACGATCTCGCAAACACCGTCCACCAAAACATTAACTCTACCGACCATAGCCTGTGGTCGGTAGGACGCGACCATGAGTTTGCCCAAGACCAAGCCTTCACCGCCGGTGGCTCCACCACCTACTACATCCGTCCGCTCTACCTTTGGGGTGATAATATCTCTTATCCCGCGTTGGTTGGACATCGCCATGGTGATGGTGCCTGGTTTGCGGTCATGGAGGGCTGTGGCAACATTGTAATTCAAATGTCGGCCCCACCCACCGTAGTCAGCCAGACCCCGCAGCCAACTACACCGACACCGACCACACCGGCTCCGACGGTTGCGCCCACTCCAACAACCCCGGCACAGCCCGCAACGCCAACCACTCCGGTGGTAACACCTACGCCAAACCTAACCACTAATATTTCCGAGAGTAAAACGGCTTTGGATATACCGGTGGGTGGCGGTGCCAGCTTTAACGCCAACGGCGCCACTGCTGCCCCGGGCGACACCATCCAGTACACCTTGGCCACCAAAAATAGCGGTAGCGGTTCCGAGAAAAACTATGTGGTAGCCGATGACGTTCACGATGTCTTACAGTACTCCACCCTGCTTAATCCTGGGGGAGGCACCCTAAGTAGCGGTGTCCTAAGCTGGCCAGCGGTAACCATCGGGGCTGGACAGACCCAGCTAGATACCTTCCAGGTGCAGGTAGTGAATCCCATACCCAGCACACCGGTTTCAGCCAGCGATCCTCTCTCCTATGACCTCAAGATGCAGAACACCTACGGCAACACGGTAATTACCAGTCTGCCGGCTCCAACCGCTAAACAAGTACAAGCGGCCGCGGCCACCCTCCCTCAAACCGGAGCCGGTACCGACTCGCTGATCGTTTTGGTGCTGGTGGGCGGCATTACCTACTTTTACTTTCGTAACCGCCAGTTGGTAACCGAGATCGGTATGCTGCGAGGCGACCACTACGGCGACGGAGGGCAATCATGAGTGAGCGGCTTAATCACACGGAGGCTCAGCCACAACATCACGCCGAGATTGAGCGGGCGGCGGCGGAGCGGCTGCGCCAACTGGAGCGGAATGGCGAGCAGGCCGAAGATAAGCGCACTACGGTAGAGGCCGCCCGCGAACGCATCCGGC
>DATKHK010000004.1:0-8136 GCA_035510255.1 Saccharimonadales bacterium (SeqCode)
CAATAGCTCTGGTGTTAGGCGGTCGGAGGCGCGGTAGGCCTCATGGATCGCGTAGACATCGGCGCCCAGCTCAATCAGCTTGGCCATGGTGCGAAAGCTTTCGGCACCGACGGTAGCAATCGAGAGGTTGCGAGTATCAGCCAGAATGCCTGGCACCAACAGGTTGGCGGCTGAATGATTGATCTTCCATTTTAGCTGCTCGGCGACCGCAATAATGACCTCGCAGGTCGAGGTACTGGTTTTGTCGACGACTTCGTGGGTGGGAAACGGCAGCGACTCGCGGTTGGGGTGGTGGTCGATAATGGCAATCGGCTTTTTGGTCAATCGGCCCTGATACTTTTCCAGGGTGCGCGCCAGCGCCTGTGGGCCGCCGGTATCAACAATAATTGTTAGGTCAAACTTATCGGGGAAGGTATCGTTGACGCGGTCGGCACCCTCAAAGTACGAAATATACTTCGGCACCTCATCCTGACAGTAGAGAATGACCGATTTGTCGAGGTCGCCCAGGATTTGCTCCAGCGCTAGGCTGGAGGTGAGGCTGTCGGTGTCCGGCTTTTCCGGCTGCAGCACCAAAATAGTTTTGGCCGCTGCTACCTGCTGACCCAGGGTATCAATAGCGGTCGTCAGTTTGGTCATAATGCTGTCCTCATCTAAAATGCCTGCCGTTCTTGTAGCGCCCGACCCAGGGTGATTTGATCGGCGTACTCGAGGTCGCCACCCACCGGCAGACCGCGGGCCAGGCGCGTTATCTTGATTTTGGCGTCAAGCTCTTCCAGCTGCTTGCGGATGTACAGCCCGGTGGCCTCGCCCTCGGTTGTCGGATTGGTCGCCAGGACCAGCTCGGTAATCTTGGTATCGCCCTTCTTAGCGCCCACCCGCTCCAGCAAACTGCTAATTTCGAGCTGGGCCGGCCCAACCCCATCAATCGGCGAGATCACCCCACCCAGCACATGGTACACGCCATCATACAGCCCGGTCTTTTCAATGGCCACCACATCCAGCGGCTCCTCCACCACCGTGACTAGGTGATGGCTGCGGCTGGGGTTGCGGCAGATGACGCACTCCGGCCCGTCGCTATAGTTGTGGCAGGTCTGGCAGGTGGTCAGCTGCTCGCGCAGATGCAGCAGCGCCTGACCCAGCCGGGTTTCCTGGCCGGTATCGCTGCGCAGCAAAAAGAAGGTCAGCCGCTCAGCGCTGCGTGGCCCGACGCCGGGCAGCTTGGCAAACTCATCAATTAAGGTAGCGATCGGCTGCGGGATAATGTGCATAACGAAAGTAGGCGCCGCCTATAACCCGGGCAGGCCCAGCCCGCCGGCTACACTCTTCATTTTTTCGGCAGCTAGCTGCTGGCTGCGGGTAATCGCCTGTGTAACGGCCGACTCCAACCATTTTTCTAGCTTGCTGATTTCATCCAAATCAACCAGCTCCGGATCAATGCTGATGCTCTTAATTTTCTGCTCACCATTAATCGTGACCTTGACCGCGCCATTGCCGGTCTCAATATCAATGGTCTCTTTGGACAGCGCCGACTGGATCTTCTTTAGCTCATATAAGGTTTTGGCTTTATCAAACATAGTTTCTCCCAAGCAAGTAAGCTTATTGTACCTCAATCTACCCCTATAGGAGAAGCGCGCTTCGATTAACTACTCGACCCGATACTCCTGTACCGCGCAGTAGCCGGCGGTAATCTCGGGGCCAATCGGCTTCCATGTCTTGGGGATAATCTTCGGGTCGTAGTACTGTTGGTAGCCGGTTTTGCCGACCACCCACAGCTTACCCGAGGTTGGATGAATGGTTGAAAGCTGCTCTACCACAATTTGGCTAGCCCGGTCATAAATCAAGCTACTTTCGCTGTAACCATCGACCCCATTAGTACTCCACAAATGAACGGTAGCGCCGGTGTGGTTGTAGTAACTAAAGTCGAAAAAGGTGTAGATCTCGCCAGAGAGAATCTCGTCGCCGGGCCGATAGTGAGTATTGACGTAGCGGCCGATTACCCGCATTTGATGGTCGACCGTTATATGTAGATCAACCAACCCGACCGTGAACAGCAGCAGTATGGCTGTGGTAATAGTAACAATCCGCTTGCGCGGCAGTTCCGCCACGGCTATTCCCAAGAGGCAGTAAAAGGCGATAGCCGCGAAGACAAAGTAGCGGTCAACAAAAATAGGGCGCGGCCCAAAGGAGATAAGCCAGACCATTACCGGCCCCAGCGCGCAGTAGCTGGTGAGCAGTATCCAGGCCTTACGCTTTGTGGTGTGCCGCCGGTACAGCCAAACTAAAACCGCTACCATGCCGATCCCAAAGATAATCTCTACAATCGGACCGAGGTTAAGGCTGAGGTAGTAGATTATGAACTCTAAGTAGGTGGCCGGCAGTAGCTGGACGGTAGCTTGGGGAATCCAGAATGAACTTTGGACCCGAGTGTACTGGGCGTAGGCGGTGGGCAGCCACGGCAGAAAGGCTAGGACGATGACAGCATTGCTCAGCCACCAGCGGGGATTCCATAGGCCGCGGTGGGTGCGGCGCTGACGCGGCGTAACTACTCCCATATATATCCAGTGGACAGCTATCACAAAGATCGTGTAGTAGTGCGTGTAGATGGCGGCGGCCATCGTTAACGTATAGGCCAGCCACCAGACCCAGCGGTTGCTTTCCAGCGCCCGCAGCAAGATATAGGTGGCCAACAGCAATAAGAACGCGACCATGCCGTACATCCGAGCCTCTTGGCTATAGCGGATTAAGAATGGTCCGGTGGCGACAAATAGCGCGGCTAGGCGGGCCGCTGGCTCGCTCCACAGCCGCCGGACCAGTAGATAAGCCAGCGGAATGGCGGCGATCATAAAGACGGCGCTTAGGCTGCGGGCGCCGGTTTCGCTCGAGCCAAACACCATGATCCAGTAATGCAGCAACAGATAGTACAGCGGCGGGTGCACATCGCGAGCGGTACGGGCAATAATTTGGTTGGGCGCCATGCGCACGAGCATCATGGTAAAGCCTTCGTCGTGCCAGATGCTGGATTCGGCAATATCAAAGAACCGCAGCACCGCGCCAATTACTACCATGAGCAGTAGGAATGAGCGGGTTGGTAGCTGCTCAACCCTGTGGGCCAGCTTATCTAGCTTGCTAAGTGTGGCGGCCATCATGGGCGATATGGCCTATAGGTAAAGCTTTTACGGCGGTAACCACCGGTCCAACGCCGCCACAGGATGCCCACCAGCTCGGCCAAGGTTATCAACGCTGCCCGAATCACCGCCCCCTCAAAGGTGCCATTGGGTTGGTCTTTCCAGTCGGCTACCGGAATTTGGGCGATTTTGTAGCCGCGCTGCTTGGCGATGGCCAGGATTTCCATATCAAACCCCCATCCCAGTACCCGCTGGCGGCCAAACAGCTCGCTCGCCGCTTCGGCCGAAAAAGCCTTGAAGCCGCACTGGGTGTCGCGGATATTGGGCAGTAAAACCAGGCGCAGAATTCGGTTACCGATACTCGAAATCAGCTTGCGTAAGCCAAAATTATGCGTATTAGCCAGATTGCGGACCGCGATAATAACCGGAACGCCAGCCGCCGCGTATTTGCGAACCTCAGCGATGTGATGCAGTGGCGTGGCCAGATCGGCGTCCATAAATAGGCGGTAGTGGCCGCGCGCCTCCATCATGCCGACGCGCACGTCTCGGCCCTTCCCCTTCCTCGGGCCGGCCTCCACCACCCGAAATCGATGGAACAGCTTAGCCTTAGAACGCGCCAAAGCGGCGGTACCGTCGGGGCTATCAGCTACGACCACCAATACCTCGGTATCGCTGTCCTGCTGCTTACGCAGGTAGGCGGCTAGCTGGTCAAGCGATTTCTCAATCCGAACCGCCTCTTGGTAAGCCGGTATAATAATGCTTAATTTCGGCTGCCTCATGATGCAGGAACAGTATATATCACAAACAGTTCATTACCACTGAAGCCAGAGTAATGCGGTGTAATGCGTCCGTTCGGGAAACGGCGTTTCAGTGCCGTCAGCGACTGCTGCCGCTCACCTTCCAGGATACTGAACTGCTTAGCCACGCCCGGCTGTAGCGGCACACTACCCAGTTGGGTCGGGTCGACTAACGTATAGCTGGTCTTGTGATAGGTCAAGAACTGTACCGGCAGGTATTCGTAGGCACCGCCCACGCCGTAGCGAATGCCGGTAAAGGGCGTGGTATTAAAGAAGTTGGCTACCGCGGTGGTGTCCTCGCTGTAGGCGGCGTAGGTTTGGGGGGCGTTGGCCCACGCCACAAAGTACTCAACATACCCCTGGTAAGTCGTTAGCGCCAGCAGCGCCCCAACGGCTATTGTGCCGCAGCCGCGGGCCGCCTGGTTGCGCGGAAAGACGCCATACCAAGAATCCAGTAGATAGGTAACGCCAATAGCGGCCAGCGCCATGGTCGGCGGTAGCGCCCCAATCGCCCGTAGGGCGTGCGGAATTCCCTCGGCGCTCAGCATTTCCGGCAGCAGCATTGCTACAAAGACCGCCAGCACCCCAAAGTAGCGCAGCCGTTTTAGGCGGGTTGCACAGACGAACAGCCCCAGTACGAACATAATGCCGACAAACACATTGAGCTCCGGTGCACCGCCGAGGTTTTGGCGGTAATCCTCATCGCCGTGAAAGTTGAACATCAAGGCGGTCTTAACCACATCTTTGCCGAGTGTTTCCCAAGGGTGGCCATGATTTAGACCGGGGTTAGTAAAGCTCACCCCACCAGCCCGGGCAAACAGCGGGCCGGGATTGTGGATGCCATAGACTCCCAAGGGGATCAGCACGATTGCCGCTGTCGCCACACTGACAGTAATGCCGGGCCACCACTCCCGTAGCTGCTCGCGCCGCCAGATCCACAGATAAATCAGTCCGGCTACAATAGCTAGCGGGAATAACCGAAAGGAGGTATAGGTATAAAAACCGGCACCCAGGCTGACACCGGCGACGACATACCACCAGCGTTTGGAGCTCTGGAAGGCTTTGGTGTAGAGCCAAAGTGTCAACGGCACCATCAAGGCTACCATGCCGGCTCGGAAACCGTCGCGTGCGATAATCACCGCCCAGGAGTTTACCGCCATAATCAAGGCCGCGATCAGGCCGGTGCGCTTGCCGAACCAACTGCTGAGCCACAGATAAACCGCGCCGACCGCCAGGGTGCCAATGAGGGCTGGGGCGATCCTCAGCGCCAAGGTGGTGTAGCCGAACATTGAGACAAAAATAGCCTGGATCATAAAGAACAACCCCTCGCGGCCGCCATTATCGGGATAAAACGGCTGGAAGTCGTGATGCCTAATAATTTTAATAACATCAATACCGTTGGCCGCCTCATCCGGATGCAAGCCCGGGGGTAGCGCGTCAAGCTGGTAAAAGCGCATGAAGGCGGCCAGAGCCAGCACCAACCCAATACCAAGCTGGTAGCGATATTTCTTAAAGAAAGGGACTCGGCTGTCTGGCATTAGCGAAACACCACGTACTTATATAATATGAAGTTCCAAATGAGGCTGACGATCGTACCGCATATTTTAACGCCGTTACGGTGCACTACGTCGGTCGAGATGCGCTTGGGGAACCGCCGCAGATCGACCGTCCAGACCGCCACTTGGTACGGCCACTGCCAGCGATGCAGCAGCAGGTAGAACACCCCGGTCTGGAGTACATACAGGCCAAAGCCGGTGGCGATAAAGAACAGGATAGCTTGGTCGAGCGGATTACCGCTGCCGGCATGGAACACCGCGTCGCGATTGGCTACAAAGCTAAAAACCATGGCCACAGTGGTTGAGCAGATGTTCGCAACAATCTTAGCTACCCGTAGCCTGCCGGTCAAGAAGTTAAAGATGCTGAAGTCGATAACGGTGTTGAGCACACCAACAATACCGAACTTGCCAATTTGGGGCAGAATAGCGTGCATAATTACTGTAAGCATAACCGTCGTATGCGGCGCTGTAAAGGAATAGGCCAGGGAAATTTTATGCCAGTGCGCATGCAACCTACGCAGTAAGGGGCTACTAAGCACTGGTGTAAATATTTCCCTGGCTGTTTTTGACTGTAGCTAGCTTACACCGAGTGGCCGGCGTGCACCCGGTCGAGATCGCGGAACTGCACTTGCTCCGGGTGGAAGAACAGCTCGATTGAACCGGTCGGGCCGTTGCGGTGCTTTTGCACCAGGATCTGAGCCACACCAGGCTGCTCCGACTCCTCGCGCTTATAATACTCGTCGCGGTAAATGAACATCACGACGTCGGCGTCCTGCTCAATGGAGCCGGATTCGCGCAGGTCGGAGAGCTGTGGGATTGGTGGTGTGCGCGACTCGACGCTACGGGAGAGCTGCGAAAGCGCCAATACCGGCACATTCAGTTCGCGGGCTAGCCCTTTCAGCCCACGCGAAATCTCCGCTACCTCCTGCACCCGGTTGTCATTATTACTAACCTTACGGGAGTTAATCAGCTGCAAGTAGTCGACCACGATTAGACCGAGGTCATGCTCGGTTTGGAGGCGGCGGGCCTTGGTGCGCATTTCCATGATGTTGGTTAGCGGCGAGTCGTCAATATAGATCGGCGCTTCATTCAATACCGCCATGGCATCATTAATTTTGGGGAAGTCGCTATCCTCTAGGCGGCCATTACGTAACTTCCAGGCGTCGATGCCGGATTCGGTGGCTAGCAGGCGGTCAATTAGCTGCTCCTTACCCATTTCCAGCGAGAATATTCCCACCGGAATCCCCTCTTTGGCGGCCACGTGATGGGCAATGTTTAGCGCCAGGGTGGTCTTACCCATACTTGGGCGGGCCGCCAGAATAATCAGGTCAGATTTTTGCAAGCCGGCCAGCACGCCGTCCAGCGCTTTAAAGCCGGTCGGAACCCCGCGCAGGCTGTGCTTGTCCTTGTGAAGCTCGTCCAAACGGTCAAATGAATCGGCCAACACCGAGCTGATCGGCACAAAGTTCTGCTTTAAGTGTTTTTGCGAGACACCAAACAGCGTCTGTTCGGCCTCGTCCAGCAAGCCGTCTAGCGCCGCACCCTCGTTGTAGCCCAGGCCGGCAATGGTGGTAGCCGCGCCAATCAGCCGCCGCAACGTGGCCTTATGCGCCACAATATCGGCGTAGTGGGAGGCGTGGGCGGCGGTCGGCACCTGCTCAACCAGATCGGTCAAGTAAGCCGAGCCGCCAATCTTATCCAGCTCCTTCACCTCTTCCAACCGGTTGGCCAGCGTTAACAGATCAATTGGCTGGCGGGCCTCATACAGGTCCAGCATAGCGCTAAAAATGATGCGGTTGCGGTCAACGTAAAAGTCGTCTGGCGTCACAATGTCGGCTACCCGAATTAGCGCCTCTTTATCTACCAGCAGGCCGCCCAGTAGGCCGCCCTCGGCCTCCAGGTTGTGTGGCAGAATGGTCAGCGACTCCTTAGAGTTCTTGGTGTCTTTGGTGGTCTCACTCATGAATCACCTCCCCGCCTAAAATCTCTAAAGCCGACGACACCAGCTCGTTAGACGCGTCCGGTGCCGGGGCCGCCGGCTTGGTTTCCAGCTGGACGTTTAAGCGGAACTTGCGGCCATACACCCGGGCCAGCGCTGTCTCGATAATCTGAACATTTTTGGCCTCCTGCAAGCGGTCGCGGTGAAAGGTGAAGCGGCAGCCGAGAGTTAGCTCGCCATCGCCAAACTCGACAGCGGTAGAGCTGCGCAACAGCGCGTACAGCGAATTATTGTGTTGCTTAATTTGGGTTAAGGCTTTGATCCACAGCTCATTATTGGGAATGGTCGCGGCTGGTTTGGTAGCTGAGGCGGCCGGAGTTGGACGCGAGGTAATCACCGGCGCATCGGCAGCGGCTGGGTTGGTGTTGGTAGCCGTGGGAGTGGTTGGCGGCGGCGTGGTCGCGGCCGGGCCTGCCACTGCCCGCGGTGATGAGCTGAGCCGTGGCGTTTCAATCGGCTCGATGGAACCGGCAGCCAGCCGCACCAGCACTGCCTCAAGGGCTAGCTCCGGCCAGTGGCTCTTCAGTACCGGCAGCGTGGCTTCAATCGCCGCTACCACCTGGGCGATGGCCGAAGGGTCTTCCGGACGGTTGGCGACCAGCTCGTGCAGCTCACTGCGCCAGAATTCAATTAACTGACTGGCTAGCTGACCGGCCTGC
>DATKHK010000005.1:0-5866 GCA_035510255.1 Saccharimonadales bacterium (SeqCode)
CATTATGGTCCTGGCACCCATCATTGATGATAAGAAGGGTGAGCATCGTAGCGTGGTAGCTGACCTGAAAAAAGCCGGTTTTTCGCGGGTGCGGGTTGACGGCACGGTGCTGGACATCGATGAGTTTCCCGAGCTGGATAAGCAGCGTAAACATACCGTGGAGGCGGTGGTTGACCGTACCACGGTGGACCAGGGTTCGCGGGGCCGGCTAACCGATTCGGTCGAGCAGGCACTGGGTATCGGTGATGGCGTTGTTAATATCCTCGAAGCCGATAGCGGCAAGCTGCGCAGCTTTAGTGAGCGCTATGCCTGCCCGGTGCACCGTGAAATTAGCCTGCCGGAGATCGCTCCCCGCAATTTTTCGTTTAACTCGCCGCACGGCGCCTGTCCGCACTGTACCGGCCTGGGCACACGGCTGGAGGTTGATCCGGAGCTGGTGATCCCCAATCGTCGGCTGACGCTGGCGGAGGGCGCGATCCGGCCGTGGAGCCGCACCACCGCGCGAGTCACTTGGTACACCCGCTTACTCGAAGGGGTGGCCAAGCAGTGCGGTTTTCGCTGGACACGCCGGTCAACCAAATGAAGCCGGCCGACCTCAAAATCATTCTGTATGGCGCTGGCGAGGAAGGGGTGAGCTTGCGTGGGCCCGGCGGCCGCACCTATCACACTACCTATGAGGGTGTAGTGCCGAACCTGGAGCGCCGCTATCATGAAACCGACTCCGACTTTGTCCGCCGCGAGATTGGTAAGTATATGGCCGAGCATGAGTGCCCGGTCTGCCATGGCAAGCGCCTGAAGCCGGAGATTCTGGCGGTAACGATGGCCGAGCGTTCAATCGTTGATGTAACGACGCTGTCAATTGAAGAGGCTGGCGCCTTTTTTGGCTCATTAAAACTTAATGAACGCGACGCTAAAATTGCCCGTCAAATCCTTAAAGAGATCTGTGCCCGCCTAACCTTCTTGCAGGATGTCGGCCTGAACTACCTAACCCTCGACCGCAGCGCTAATACCCTGGCTGGCGGTGAGGCCCAGCGGATTCGGCTGGCCACCCAAATCGGTTCCAGCCTGATGGGTGTTCTCTATATTCTGGATGAGCCTTCGATTGGCCTGCATCAGCGTGATAATGACCGGTTGATTGCCACCCTGGTGCGGCTGCGCGATCTTGGTAACACCGTAATTGTGGTTGAGCACGACGAGGACACAATGCGGGCGGCCGACTACCTAATTGATATTGGTCCAATGGCTGGCGAGCATGGCGGCGAGGTGGTAGCGGCCGGTACCCCGAACGAGGTGGCAGCGCACCCGGTGAGCCTAACCGGCCAGTATCTTTCGGGCCTGCAGGAGATCGCAATACCGAAGCACCGCCGCCATGGCAGCCGTAAGGCGATCACCATTAAAAACGCCCGCGAACATAACCTGCGTGGCATTGACGTCGAGATTCCGCTCGGCAAGTTCGTGACCGTTACCGGCGTGTCCGGCTCCGGCAAATCCAGCTTGATTAACGACATCCTGGCCAAAAAGCTGTCTCAGGTTTTTCATCGCGCCAGCGATATGCCCGGCAAGCACGATGACATTACTGGCCTCAAAGACCTCGACAAGGTGATTAGCGTTGACCAAAGTCCGATTGGCCGCACGCCGCGTAGCAATCCGGCCACTTATACTGGCGTGTTTGGCGATATCCGCGAGCTGTTTGCTGCCACGCCGGAAGCCAAAATCCGCGGCTATAAGGCCGGCCGGTTCAGCTTTAATGTGAAGGGCGGCCGCTGCGAGGTCTGCAAAGGTGACGGCATCATTAAAATCGAGATGCATTTCCTGCCGGATGTTTACGTGACCTGCGACGAATGCAAAGGCCAGCGCTACAACCGTGAGGCGCTGGAGATTCATTATAAGGGCAAGACCATCGCCGACGTGCTGGGCATGACGGTTGAAGACGCCCTGAGCTTCTTTGAAAACATCCCGACGATCCAGCGCAAAATCGTTACCCTGAATAGTGTCGGTCTAGGCTACATTAAGCTGGGGCAGCCGGCCACCACCCTTTCTGGCGGCGAGGCCCAGCGCATTAAGCTAGCCCATGAGCTGGCCCGCCGCAGCACCGGCAAGACCATGTACATTCTGGATGAGCCAACCACCGGCCTGCACTTTGAGGACGTTAAGCGGTTGCTGGAGGTGCTGAACGCCCTGGTGGATAGCGGCAACACGGTGCTGGTGATCGAGCATAATTTAGATATCATTAAGTCGGCCGACTGGATTATTGATCTGGGGCCGGAAGGCGGCAACGCCGGTGGCCAGATAATCGCCGAAGGCACCCCCGAAGAGGTGGCCAGGGTTGAAGCGTCCTACACCGGCCAGTATATTAAACGGCTGTTGGGCCGGCACACCGCCAAACCGGACCATTCTAAGACCACTCCGAAAGCATCTAAGAAAACCCGGGTAGCGGCCTCTCGCTAACTAAAGGCAAATTATGCAGCGCTTAATCATTCAAGTTAACTGTCCGGACCAGCCGGGGATTGTGGCCCGCGTGGCCGGGCTGATTTCCGAACTGGGTGGCAACATCCTGGGCGAGGAGTCGCATCGGGAGCCGGCGCCGGCCAAGTTTTTTATGCGCTTGGATATTGATGTTAGTAAGGTCGCGGCGGTGGACACCACCCTAAAGCCGCGGCTGGCAGAGCTGGCCCAGCAGTTGGATGGTCAGGCGGAGTACTGGGACGCGGCGGAGCGCCAGCGGGTAGCTATTTTGGTAACGAGCGAAGAGAGCTGCGCGGTTGAACTGCTCAGCCGCCAACGAGCCGGGCGGCTGCATTGCGAGATTCCCTTGGTAATTGGCAGCCGTCTAGATTTGGCCGAGGTGGTCGCTGCCTATAAGGTGCCGTTTCAGCACGTTGCGGCGACCGACCAGGCCGCCCACGAACAGGAAGTGCTACAGCAGCTCGAGAAGGCTCAGATTGACCTGGTGGTGTTGGCTCGCTACATGCGGATCCTGTCGCCGCAGTTTATTGCCCGCTACCCGGGCCGGATTATCAATATTCATCATAGCTTCCTGCCGGCTTTCAAGGGCGCTAAGCCGTACCAGCAGGCGTGGGAGCGCGGCGTTAAGGTGATTGGTGCCACCGCCCACTACGCCACCGCCGAGCTGGACGATGGGCCGATTATCGCCCAAGACGTGGTAGCGGTGGATCACTGGGATTCGCCGGCGGCGCTGACCGAGAAAGGCCGCAGCGTGGAGCAGCGGGTGTTGGCCGCGGCAGTGACCGCCCACCTAGAGCATCGCATTATGGTGCACGGCCGCCGCACGGTTGTGTTCCGCTAAAACGCAAAAGCCCGCCGAAGCGGGCCTCGGCGGGCAATCATATCTGTGAGCTATCCGGGCGGCAAGATGCCGCATTCGCCGTTGTCATATTCAGATTCACTATTTCGCTCAAGTACGACAACATGACCCTGGTACAGCCGTACTTTCAAAGTACAGACTTCAACCTCTCCCAGAAGCAGCCTCTTAATCTTATACGTGATAGAGGGCTGATCGCCTTCGAGTTCGACGCTTCCGGCCGTCCTAGATTCCCTAGGGAGGCGGTTGTAGGATTGTCGCTTTTCCATTTCGATTTTTGCAACGCAGCTGGCATGGTACTTGCCTTCCGCACAAAGCCCAGGGGTCTGTGCTCGGGTGACAATCCGCGGACCCGACACAGCCTCTTGGGCGTAGGCAGCCAAGACCACTGCAAGCAGCACTACGGATATAGCCAATAGGCCTGTCACCAAGGAGCGGCGGCGGCGCTCCTTGGTGTACTCGGACTCTGAGTCAGCCATAGCCAAAACCTCATTTCCATATTGTGGGGTGGTCATACTGCGATGAAGCGACCGGATGTCAAGGACTTATACCTTATATCATAAGTTGTAGTCAGGTTAAAGGGGATGAGGGCGCACAAGACCCGCCAAAACGGGTCTTGGCGGGTCGGGGGTTGAAACGGCTGTCATGATGGTGGGTTGTCGAGTAGGTCTTGGAGTTCGTCGGCGTCGCAAACGACTGCGGCCGCGATCTGATGAACCCGTCCTTCTGACGGCCGAGTTTTGCCGGTCAGCCAGTTGGTGATTGTCTTGCGGTCAACATCGATCTCCTGAGCCAGCCAGCGTTGGGACAGGCCCAACTCAGTCAGCTCGCTATCGACCTTCTCGCCAAAGGCGGTGTAAGGTTCAATACGCATGATCAATCCAGATTGAGCTCAGCATCCGCGGCAAAGATCACATCAGCCTCACTATCTTTGCCCGGCCGACTTTCGTGAAATTCCAACCGGAGGAGTGTGAGCTCGTGGATGGTCATGTTGCAGGCGTGCTCAATGGCAAGAGTGCGTCTGAGCTCTCGGTAGCGCCTGCGGCCCCACATCGGCCTAATTAACGGCAGTACCTGTGCGCCTCGGTAGTGCAGCAGCAAGCAGTCCAGTACGCTGTTGACTACTTGTATCCGGGCCTCAGGACTATCCTGTGACTGCTTGGTAAGCGAGGACACAATGGTCTTGAGAACAACCTCGCGGCCAACGCTGGTAGGACGATCGCCTTCGATTTCACGCAAAACTTGTTCAAATGCCTTATCGCTGGCGCTTCTAACTGCCATACTCTGACGGGTAATGGAGATACCACGTGGTTTTGCAAACAGAGACTCGGTCATGTGAAAAACCTTTCTGATCGGAAACAATAGGCTATGTCTTTGTCGGAATTATCCATTCCGAGTAGGGCCCTGCATCACCCAAGCAGCAAGGATGACGAGGTATACGATGATCAGTAAAACGATTACTGGCCACGACATGATGTCTCTTTTCCATCGAAGTCTTCATTTTCCTGGAGTGCTGCATTTTTAGCCATCCGGCATAAAAAAGAAAGCCAGAACCAGAATGACTATGCAGATGATTACCACTACGTCCATGATAAGGAGCCTTCCCGGGGGGAACAATAAGCAATTTATACTATATTATTGCTATTGACGCAAGGTCTGCTCGACCTGAAACTGAAGCGCCCACCGAAGCGGGCGCTTCAGTGGGCGGTACTGCATAGATGGGGGTGATCCGATCAGAGTTCATTGGGCCTCCGTGGGTGGTTTAATGCAGGGCGATCGCGATGCCGCAGCCAATGGCGACCAGTATGGTGACCACAAACTCCAGGATAACTATACCGGCTAGTGTGTTGATGATCCTTTCTCCTTCATCCCTCCTATCATCGACAATAATCCAAATAGCCCCGCCGCCTCCACACACAAGTGCTACCCCAGCGAGTATAACCACTGCTACTAGCGACATTGATGTCTCCAATCTATTGAAGAACGAGCTGAGTATTTACCATGGTTAATGGCAGCTAGACGGTAGTCAAGAATACGCAGACCACAGCAACGACCAGAGCCAGGCTAGAAAGTCTTTCTACTATCTTATCTTCTTTGCCTTCTTTGTAGATAATTAGAAAGCCGGTAATGCCTGCGGAAGCGAGAAGGAGGGCTGCGAAAGCTAGGATTTGCTGGATTTGCACAAGTGCCTCCAAATTGTGTAGGTACATGATCCAGCACTTCTTATACCATTGTTTAATGATAAAATAAACCCAATGGAGCTTTCCGAAAAACTTACAGCCAAGCTGAAGACTCTGCCGAAAGAGCCGGGCGTGTACTTCCACAAGGACGCCAAGGGCGGGATTATTTATATTGGCAAAGCGGCGGTGTTAAAGAACCGGGTCGGCTCGTACTTTCAACAGAGCCGCCATCGCGACGTTAAGACTAGCTTACTGGTGGGGGAGATCGTCGACCTGGACTGGATCACCGTCGATAGCGAGGCCGAGGCGCTGTTTTTGGAAAGTGAGTTCATTAAACGCTACAAGCCCAAGTACAACATTGACC
>DATKHK010000006.1:0-2948 GCA_035510255.1 Saccharimonadales bacterium (SeqCode)
GGATAATCACCTGCTTGGCGGTCTGGGCAGCCACCCGGCCAAACCCTTCACCCGGATCCACCTCCAGCTCAACGGTGTAGGGCTCCTCTTCGGTGCCGACCTTGGCCTTTGGATCCAGCTTTTTGGCGTCGGCCAAAGCAATCTGCAAGTTGTCGTTCTCGACCTCGGCAGCAGTTTTGACCACTTCCTTGCTGATATAGACCTGCATCTCGCCGGTATCTTCGTTTAATTTGACGCGGACCTCCTGGTCCTTGTCGCCGTAGTCTTTTTTGTAGGCAGCCGCCAGCGCCGCTTCGACGGTCTCGATGATGGTCTCACGAGGCAGATTCTTTTCGTCTGCAATCTGGTTAATTGCCGCTAAAAACTGGGCGTTCATAATTCTCTCACTTTCTTTTCTATTCTATTGTTATTCAATTGTGATAAAAAATGCCGGCAACTGGCCGACTCTCTGGGTAAATGATAGCGAATCGCCTCTGAAAAGGCAACCGCCTCGCCGACCCGGAGGCCGCTAAGGCGGCTACCGGATCGGTACGAGACGGGGATGTCAGTGGTGAGGATCACCACGACGGGTTGTGTAGACGGGGCGAAGGCGCGGGGGCCTCCGGAAATGCGTCTGCAGGTCTTCCTCAAGATCCTCTGTAGAATCTCGACAGGCTACCACTTCCTCCAACACCGCAACGTTATAGCGCTTTCTTACAGCAACAACTGCTGCTCGCGGATAGCGCTTAGCGTAGTGCCGACGTTCCTTCTCGCGCTGTCGCCTATGCCGCTCAACTTGAGTGACATAAAGCACCATGAATATCACAGCCAATATGCCGCCTATCACAACGGCGCAGACCGACTGAAACAGCATACGGTAGGGGAAAGCTTCGTTGCCGATGGTAAGCAAGACGCCTACAAAACCGGCGACGACAATCGCTCCAAACAGCACTGCTAGTCCGAAATATAGCCGGATGAGCTTCATAAGCCTCCTTGAGAAACTACTTCGTGGGTTGACTAGGAGCCGGGGTAGAGTTGGATAGTTGCCAGCGCCAGCAGAAGTGCCAGTGCCACTACAACCACCAGCACTACACTGACCGACAGCAGCAGTGGATGCGGCCGTTCCAAAAAGGAAGGCCGCGGTGTCTCTGGAGCAATGCGCAGCACCGCCGGAGAGTAAGCCGACGGAACTGAGTCGGAAATGGGTGATGCGGGTGTGTCAAAACGGTACAAGAGGATCTCCTCCCTCTAGTAGGTTCAGTCAGATCGCAAGGAGCTGACCATGGCGGACATTATAGCACTTGTGGTTAAATTAGTCAATCTTACCGAGCTTCTTGGCTAGAGCCTCCGTCTCGGTTAATAGCTGGTCGATTTCGGCCAGGCCGTTCTCCCAAAAGCCCTTATCGGTAATATCGATATCCATACTGGCAAAGGTGTCCTTAACCGAGCGGGCCGAACCGACAGCCAGAAACCGGTCGCGCACCTGCTTGATAAAAGCCGGCTCCTGCTTGACCCGCGCCTGCAAGGCCTTCGAGATCAACTCACCGCTGGCATAGGAGTAGACGTAGAACATCACCCGGAAATGGCCAACGTATAGCCACCAGTTTTCACTCCCCGCTTCGTGCGTAACCGCCGGCCCCATATAAGCCGCCATATGCTTGGCAAACAGTGCGCCAATCTGCTCGCGCGGCAGGAAGCCTTTTTCGCGGAACTGGGCATGCAGCTCCTGTTCGAAACGGTACATGGCAATCTGGCGCATAATCGAGGAAACATGCCCGTTCACTTGGTCGAGCATCAGCGCTAGGCGCAGCTCGTCGTCGGCTTCGGCGAGCAGCCTCTCGATGACAAACCCCTCCATAAAGGTGCTGGCCACCTCAGCGGTCGCCAGGCTAATGCCATAGTTGAGGGCGTTTTGCTGCTTGGTTAGCTCATGGTTGATGGCGTGGCCAAACTCATGGGCAATCGTGGTGACATCCTGCAGTTTATTGGTGTGGTTGAGCATCACGTACACCGGGTCACTTAAGCCCTGAATAGTACAAAACGCCCCGCCACGCTTACCCTTGTGGGGAAAGACGTCAACCTGGCCGGCCTCCACAAACCGCTTAAAAATGTCGGCAAACTCCGGGCTAACGTGATGATAGACATCGTGTACCAAAGCCACCGCTTCCGGATACGGGTACGGCTTTTCGACGGTGCCATAGGGTACGTTGCGCTCATGGTAGGCCAGCGTCGGTTGGCCCAGCAGCTTAGCCTTCAGCTGGTAGTAGCGCTGGCTAATGTCGAAGCGGCCGCTGACCGCCGCCACCAGCGCATCAACCACCGCCGTATCAATATCGTCGGCCAGATGGCGGGCAGCATCCGGGCGCGGGTAGTGGCGTAGCTCATCGTCGATCTTTTTATTGGCCAGGAGGGCGTTCATTTCGGCCTCGGCCATATCCAGATAGTCATTTAACAGATCGTTCAGCTGGATTACCGCTCCGTCGCGCACCGCTTTATTCCGGCTGCTCACCAGGGAAAGTAGGGTTTCCAGGGTACCGGTCACCGTTTTGCCGGCCTCATCTTTAACCTGGCGTTCACCTTGGGAAAGAAAGCGCTCGGTCATCTCCTCCCACTTATCGTGAGCCACCGTTTGCTTGAGCGTCATAATCTTTTCTTCTGGCTCGCTTAAACGGTGGGCGGCTTCGGCAAACTTGCCCTCGAGATAATGCCGGTAATCGGCCAGTTCCGGCGCGTTCAAGAACTGCTGGTGCAGCTTCGGGTCAATGTTGCTGATATTAATCCAGAAGAACTGCAGCTGGTTAACAATCCCCTGCAAAAACTCCGAGGCCAGGCTGGCTTTGGCCTGCAGCTCGGGATTGGCCGAATCGCGGACCAGCCGCAAGTGAAAGTAAAACCCCTCGTTTCCCAAGCCGGCTTGGCGCTCCCAGGCTTCCAGATCATCGAGCGCCTCCTTGAGAGCCGGCACCTTG
>DATKHK010000007.1:0-7744 GCA_035510255.1 Saccharimonadales bacterium (SeqCode)
GAAGTTGATGGCACTACCCGGGCGATTTATCTGGAGTCGGCTAGCTTTGATGGCCCAAGCTTGCGCCGAACCGCCATTCGCCATGGGTTGCGCACCGATGCTTCGGCCAGGTTTGAACGCCGGTTACCGGTTGACCTGTCACCCTTGGTACTAGCACGGGCAGTGCAGCTGCTGAGAGAGTTGGCAGATGGGCGGGTAGTGGCCGGCCCCACCGATCATTTGCAGGCTCCTCGCGTTGAGACTCATATTTCGGCTCAACCGCAACGGATTAATAGTCTGCTAGGTTTGGAGCTTTCTGGCGACCAGATCACTACTGAGCTGGCCAAGCTAGAGTTTGGGCTCGACCCTAGCGCTGAGGGCTTAACGGTGACTCCGCCATGGTGGCGCCCTGATGTGCAAGATGAGGCTGATGTGGCCGAGGAAGTGATGAAACTGGTTGGCTATGCGGCTTTGCCGGCTACCTTGCCGGCTTGGGCACCTCAGGCCATTAGTTTTGACCAACTCTGGCCCAGGCGCTGGCAGACCGTGGCGATCCTACGGTCCTTGGGTCTGTTCGAGGTTGTGACCTATTCGTTTATCAGTCGCGAGCAGCTTACGGCTCTAGGGCGCACACCAGACCATCATCTTAAGCTAAAAAATCCGCTGTCGATTGAGCAAGCCCATTTGCGCACTGATCTGTTGCCCAGCCTGCTACGCGTCGCCGAGCAAAATCGTACCTACGGTGCACAGTTTGGTTTGTTTGAGCTTTCCAAGGCCTATCATCCCCAGGAGGCGGGTGAGCTACCGGTTGAGCCAACGCATCTCGGAGTCCTGGTGCGGGCGGAGAGTGGTAGCTATCGCTCAGTTAAGGCCGCGCTCGACCGCTTAAGCCGCGAGTTCACTGTCGCACTGACGCTACGGCCAGGTACTCCCGAGGAGGCAGTAGCGCATCCTACCAGGTCAGCTACCATTTTGTGCGGTGAGGTAGAAATTGGTTGGATCGGCCAGCTTCACCCTCGAGTGGTGGCCGGTACCAAACTGGGTGGCGAGATAGCCTATATGGAGCTTGATTGGAATCAGTTAGTGGCTGCCGCTAAGCCGGTGCAGTATCACGAGCCTAGCCGCTACCCTGCAATTACCCGCGATCTCTCGATGATAATTGACCGGACGGTAACCTGGCAGGAGGTGGCAGCGGCTCTCGAAGATTATGAGGTGGCGTTTGTGAGCGACTACTATGGTGAGGAGCTTGGCACGGATAAAAAAGCCTTGGCGCTACGGCTTACCTTCGTTTCCGCTACCAAGACGCTTACCGATGCCGATGCCGATAAAAAATTTGCTCAAGCCGCTGACATCCTGAAGCAGAGTTTTCAGGCTACGCCTCGGGCGTAGTGCCGCTGGCCACCGCGACCAATGACACAATAATTGCAAAGTGGGAGGCGGCCGCGGGTAGCGGCCACCTCCCACCGGAGCTTAAGCTCCGGCGATCGCCAAATAGCGCCATTCCCTGCCGTTCAGCAGTCGCGCCAGGTTCATCCGCCCAATCTCCGGCTTCTTGCCGGCCACCAAAGACCCTCGGTAGAAGGGGGCATATCGATGGTATATGCCAGCCGGTGGTTTAGATTGGGTAGCAGTACCGATCACACCATACTCAATATCGCTAAAGCCCTGGCAGCCAAAGACCGCTACATCGCCAATGCCGGCCGGCTTAAACCCGTTGGTTCGCAACCAGATGTGGGCCTGGACGGGAGTGGTGGACTCGCCGAATTCGACAACGTGGACTTTTTGCAGTCGGCTGAAGTTCGGCAACCGGGTATTCTCATACTTCTCCCACTCTCGAATCAAGAGCTCCTCCTGGAGGTTAAGATGCCTCAAACGTTCACAGCCAGGAATTGGTTCCAGGGCGAACTCTACAGCTACCGGGGTCTTCAGGGCCTTCTCGACGCCATCCAAAACCGATGAGTGCTTGCGTAGCCGCTGCAGGTGTTCAGGTAGAATATCGCGTCGCTCTAGCTTCTCTAGTGTAGCCGTGATCTCGCTCAGACTGATTTTTACCAGGTCTCCCATGGGGTTCCCTTCGTTGGATGCACCAGCTCGCCCGTGGGCTATCTGGCAATGTACAGGTACGCGCTCATAGTAGTGATTTGCTTGGAGTATGGCAACCATAAGTGGTATAATTTTGACAGGAGGCTATAAGATATGCAGCCCAACACCAATCCAGCTATACCCAACCCCAACCAACAACCCCAGCCAGCACCTAATCCTAATCAGGCACCTCAGCCGGCTCTTCCGGAGCGCCAGGTTGCTCCGCCGGCTCCTGAGGTAGCACCACCACCGCCGCCCGCCGCGCCAGCTCCACAGCCGGTGCCGCTACCATCCTCAACTCCAGCTCCGCCAACTCCGATTCCGGCCGCTCCAACCCCTCCGGCTGCCACGCCGGCTCCGCAGGTTCCGCCCAATCCGGCTACCGCCGGCGATGTCGATGTCATCGAAAAGGAGTGGGTTGACCAAGCCGATAAGATCATCGCCCAAACCAAGCATGATCCATATGTGGAGGAGGAGGCGGTTGAATCCTTGCAGCAAGATTATCTCAAAAAGCGCTACGGCCACGACGTTAAAAAGTCGGACGGACCCTAGGAGAGTTTGGAAGGTGAGCATTAATCGCACAAAAACGGTAGTTCGATGAACGGTATAGTAGCTCTAGTAGCTGTTTTTATTGTCTTTGGGGCTATTTTGGCCACGATTGCTTTCGTGGCCTACCGTCGAGTACTACGTAAGGCTAAAGGGGTAGAGCGCGGCTTGAAGATGGTGCCATTGCTTATCCATTTACCGCCACCTAGCGATGACACCGAAAACAGCGGTAATCGCGACCAACGCGAAGTCATTCGCGAAAAAATCTCCCAAGCCGAGACACTCTATGACCTCATAGCTGGTACCGCTCAGGGTGGTTTCAAGAGCGCCTTTTACGGCCAGCGTCATATTGCTTTCGAGATTGTGGCTAGCAATGGCCTGGTGCACTATTTTGCAGCGGTGCCAATTGCACTGGTGGGGGTGATTGAGCAGGCGATTGTAACTGCCTACCCCGGTGCTCGGCTGGAAGAGGTCGAGGATCACAACATCTTTAATCCCCAGGGGCGTGTTACCGGCACGGTGGGCGGGGAGTTGGTGCTGCGCCACGAAGCCGCCTATCCAATTGCCGGGGTTGACCAGATGGAACGTGATCCGATGTCCGGCCTTATCAATGCGTTGTATAAGTTACAACTTGGGGATGGTGCGGCCGTCCAAATTATGTTGCGGCCGGCTAATCCAAAGTGGACGGAACGGGCGATTAAGCTGGTAGCCAAAAAGCGCCATACCAGGGAGGGGGGCTTAGGCTTTGGGGTCGCTGACCTGGCTAAAGGGGCGGTCAAAGCTCCAGAGGAGCGTCGTGAGACAGCCAAAACCTTTGAACCCAGCAAGCTTGAAGAGCAGATGATGCAAGCAATTGAGGAGAAAACCAAGCATCCCGGTTTTGAGGTCTTGATTCGAGTGCTGGCCAGCTCCTCCACCTACGACCGCGCACAGGTATTAATGCGCACTATCACTACCTCGTTTGCCCTATTTGAGGCGCCGGGCTCAAATGGCTTCCAGTTCGTTGAGGGGCGCGATATGCCCGGTCTCATTACAGCGTTCATTTTTCGGTTTTTCCCACCAGAGATTAATAGCAATATCCTGAACACCGCTGAGTTGGCGGCGGTCTTTCATTTGCCCGATGCCCAGTTTACGCCAACTACTCAAGTGGAGCGTCAGCAGTCGAAACAGGTAGATGGACCCAGTAGTATGCCGCAGACCGGCTTGCTGCTTGGATACAATTTTTATCGGGGGGTTAAAAAGGAGATTCGGCTGAGTCCGGAAGACCGCCGCCGCCACGCCTACATTGTTGGGCAGACCGGCACCGGTAAGTCGACCATGCTAGAGAATTTGGCAGTGCAAGATATGCTAAACGGCGGTGGCTTTGCTTTCATTGATCCGCATGGTGACACTGCCGAGCGCTTGCTCAGCATGGTGCCTAAGGAGCGCGCTGAGGACGTCGTCTACTTTAACCCGGCCGATATGGCCCAACCGATAGGCCTCAACCTGTTCGAGTATGACCGTCCGGAGCAGAAAGACTTCTTGATCCAAGAGTCTATCAATATGCTCTATAAGCTGTACGACCCGCAGAAGACCGGCATTATCGGACCACGCTTTGAGCACTGGTACCGTAATGCCGCCCTCACGCTCATGGCCGATCCCCACGGAGCCAGCTTTATTGAGGTCCCCAAGGTCTTTACCGATACCGGCTATCTGAAAAACAAGTTCAAGTATTTGAACGATCCGACCGTTATCGATTTTTGGACCAAGGAAATGGCTCAGACCAGCGACTATCACAAATCGGAGATGTTGGGCTGGTTTGTCAGTAAGTTTGGTGCTTTCCAGTCGAATGAGATGATGCGCAACATCATTGGCCAGACCGCCTCCGGCTTTAATCTGCGCGATATCATGGACAACAAGAAAATCCTGATCGTGAATTTGAGCAAGGGCCAGGTGGGGGAGCTTAACTCGCAGCTGCTGGGTATGATTTTTGTGATCAAGATTCAGGCGGCGGCGATGAGCCGCGCGGCAATGCCGGAAGATCAGCGCGCCGACTTCTGCTTGTATGTTGATGAGTTCCAGAACTTCAGCACCGATAGCTTCGCTAGTATTTTGAGCGAAGCCCGTAAGTATCATCTGAATTTGGTGGTGGCCAACCAGTTTATCGGTCAGCTGACCGATGAGATCCGCGATGCCGTCTTTGGCAATATCGGCACGATGCTGACCTACCGCTGCGGACCGGAAGACGCTGAATTCCTGGTCAAGCAGTTCCAGCCGATCTTTGATCAGCGTGATCTCGTTAATCTGCCTAACCATAACGCCGTGATGAGGCTTTTGATTGGTGGACTGCCAAGCCAACCGTTTAGTATTACGGCCTTGCCGCCGCTGGGGATTGCCCATCAAGAGATGGGATTGGCTATTAAGCAGCTGAGTGCTGCGAAATTTGGCGTGACACGCCAGGTTGTAGAGTCTGATATTTTTGCCCGTTTGCAGAATAGCCCTGCTACCGTGGTGCCGAACGCTGCGACTGCCGGTTTGGCGCCGCCTCCGGCTACAGCGCCAGCTCCGACCCCGGCTCCTACGTCTATGCCTATGCCAACTCCGACTGCACCACCACCAGCCCCTTTGCCTGCACCTGCGCCGGTGGCTACCATTCCGCCACCAGTTGCATCAACTCCACCAGCTCCGGTAATATCTCCACCTCCGGCGCCAACTGCGGTAGTGCCGCCACCTCCAATGCCAGCTCCCACGCCAGCTGCGCCAGCGATGCTCGAGTCCCCCAAGCCAAGTCTGCCGGAACCCGATATTCATGCTGCCATGCTGCCGCCAAGTACAGCATCAAAGTCGATGGTGCCGCCATCCCCAACTCCCGAACCGACACAAGTGGTGCCGGCTCCGGCTGCAGCCCCTCCAGCGCCTTCAACTCCGGCTCCGCCGCCTCCAGCTCCATCTGCACCAGCCGCTGCCGATGAACTTTCGCTTAATCAGCTAATGGCTAGTGCGCCAAAGCCGGTAGCGAACACCGTAGTCAACAATAAGGAAACAGCTCCAGTGATCGCAGACTCTAGTTTGGATATCAAGCCTCAACCTCCACTCGAGGCTACCCTGCCAAAACCGGTGGTGCCTCCAGCGCCTTCAACCCCGGTTCCGCCACCCTCAAGTCCGACTCCAACCCCAACCCTTTCACTGGCACCGCCTAGTACTCCGAAGCCTGTTTCAAAAGTGACAGCTCCACCCTCATCTCTCCCCATAGCTAAAAGTGATCCTCAGTCGCCTCAAGATAACGCTAGCAAGGCAAATGATCGCCCGACTCCACCTCCGGTGCTTCCCGCGGCTCGCTTAAAGCCCGCACCTTCTGAGGTCGATAACCATACGGTTTCGGCGCCACTTCCCAAGCCCGTTCCCAAACCGGCACTGCCAACCCCGCCGATTGCAGCCACGCCACCGTCTCCACCCCCTCCACCGAAGCCAGTCACCACACCACCACTGCTGTCTGCGCCGGTGCCAAAACCGGCAGCGATCCAGCCTCAGGCACCTGAGCTCGCTCCAGTACCTCGCCCAGCTCCGCCGTCACCAAAGCCTACCCCGCCGTCGGCAACGCCTCCTGCTCCTAAACCGCTTTCTAAGTCCGCACCACCACCAAAGCCAGTTACGCCCCCAGCTCCGCCAAGCCCAGCTGCTAAACTGCCCAGCCAGCCTGTGTCGAAACCGACTCCCCACGGAGAGACGAAAGTTCAGCAGGTAAAACCTCGATCGGCTCTTCTGCCTCCTTCCCTGGTCTCGGCTTCTACGCCCAAAGCTTCAGACTCCAAATCACCTGAAGCCAAACCGTCGGAGCTGATTAAACTTGAGCATAATCGTGATCTCATTCCAGAGCACAAGTCCTCCCAGCCATCAACCCACCCGAGGCCGATGTTCCATTCATCAGCGAAGTCGTCAAAATCGAGGCCAGCTTCGTCTAAGCCCTTAAAGACAGCTCAGCCCCATCTGCCATCCTCACGTAGCTTGCAGCCACCGAAGCATGAGGGCCACTTACTTTCGGCCAAAGATTTAAATGATGAGCCCGCAAAGACCATGATTGCCACTCAGCGAACGCGTCCACTGGCTGGTTCGGATTCCGCCTCTAGTTCGCCAGCTGTAATATCCGTGCTACCGCCAACCCCGCCGCCGCCACCCAAACCCGAGGTAAAACCGTTAGTAACTCCATCGGTGCCTGCGCCTAAGCCCTCTGCGCCTCCAGCGTCTGCTAAGCCAACCTCACCCCCTCAACCGCTTCCCATTGCGCCCAAGGCACCATCTCCGCCGCCACCGCTGGAGAGCGGCCAGCCGACTCCAGCCATTGTACTGCCTTCCGCAAAGGCGGGAGACAAGCAGACAGCCGGCAGTAAGACCTCGGTACCGGTGCCGCAGCCCAAGAGTGCCAGTATCACCGATGCCTACGCTGCTGCAGCTGTACCGCAACCGGTTGCGGCGCCGACTCCGCCACCTCCAACCCTGCCACCCGATCCCAAGCCTGCTCCAAAGGTTGAGGCCGGTATGGTAGTGAAGCCGCAATCTCCAGCTAGTGCCCCGCAAATCAAGCCGATTCTACCACCTTCGGCGGTCGCTCACCCCGGGGAATTACCGACGCCAGAAGCCACCGACGCCGGCCCGAAAATCGATACACCGTTAGATAATCCAGATAAACCATCTGAGCCCGAAACTACGGAGGCTAGCCTTGAGCTACCGACCAATCTGGCAGCGGTACCTGGGGCACCGAATCTAAAGCCCGGAGAGATTTACGTTGATGAAAAAGGTAATGTAATTCAGGGTTAATGACGGCCAAGCCGGCGCATCATTCGATATAGTACTTCGACTGCCAGCCCAACCACTGCTCCAAGCAATAGGGTAATCCAAATCCCCGAGCCACGTAGCACGAACCCATAGTGGCGGGCGTATATATATAAGAAGCCGGTAAATAGTACTGCGGTAGTGGTCGCTCCCAGGGTTGCCGATGGCCGCAGTATGGTCTTGCCAACAACCTCGCTGGCAGCCTCGATTGATGGCGTGTGAATTATCTTACTAAAGGTCCTAGCGGCTGGCTTCATTCGATGGCGTAGGCTCACCATGGTCTGGCGATAGTTAGCAGCCTTAGTGAGGATGGGGGGAGGGGTAGTAG
>DATKHK010000008.1:0-3579 GCA_035510255.1 Saccharimonadales bacterium (SeqCode)
AATTAGCGACTTTTCCGGCTTTTTCTTGGTAATAGCCGATGTATCGGCCGTGGTCATGTTGCGGCGGGCCGGCGTGGTCGGTTTGTACATACGGATAGCCATTACTTGCCCTCCTCAAACAGGCCGATCTTGTGGCCCTTCTGGAGGGTCACCATGGCCTTTTTGATGTCGCTGCGACGACCGGGAGTCCGCTTGGCACCACGCCGCCAGTTGACGGTTTTACCCTTGGCAATCAGCATGTTTACCTTGGCAACCTTCACTTTAAAAGCCTGTTCCACCGCTTCAGCTACCTGGATTTTGTTGGAGCTAGTAGGCACCTCAAACACATAGGTCTGGCGTTCGGCCATGGCAATCGATTTTTCGCTTACGCGAGGGATAAGTACCAGCTGGCTCATCGGTCGGCCTCCAGCCAGGCATTGACCTGCTCTAGGGCTTCTTGGGAGATAAGAATGGCATCGGCGTTGAGGATATCCACCACATTCAGATAGGTAGCACTTACGGCTTTAACTTCGGGGATGTTGCGAGTGGCACGATCAACTAAAGCATCTTTTAACGAAACCACAATCAACACGTTACCCTCAATGCCGATCTTTTCCAGTAGCTGCAGCGTCGGCTTTACCTTGCCGTCCGGGCAGGCGAAAGTTTCCAGAACCATGATCTTCTTATCAGCCGCCTGCAGGCTAAGTGCTTGCCGTACTGCTGCCCGCTTAGCCTTTACTGGCAGTGTGCCGGTGTGGCTCTCTAAGCCGGTCGGGCCAAACGCCTTACCGCCACCGGTCCAGTGCGGCAACCGCGTGCCACCGGCACGTGCCCGGCCGGTACCTTTTTGCTTCCACGGCTTCTTACCGCCGCCGCGCACCTCGCCGCGGGTCAGCGCGTGCGCCCCGGCAACCCGCCCGGCACCCTGGTGCAGCCGGTAGGCCAGCCCCAGCAGCTCATGGTTAGCCTCCACTGCAAACACCTTGGCGCTCAGCTTGGCTGGCGTCTCTTTCTTGGTTCCGGTCTTGGAATAAAGCGTCGCTTGAGCCATTATTTTGTTCCTCGAATCACTACAATGCCTTTGCGTGGGCCGGGAACCGCGCCGCTAATGGCTAGAAGGTTGTTAGCGCTGTCGACGTGAACAATCTTCAACCCTTTAACGCATGTTTGCTGGCCACCCATACGGCCGGCCATCTTCATACCTTTAAACACATGCTGCGGATAGCCGGAACCGATCGAACCCGGCGCACGGTAGTTATGCGAACCGTGGCTTTTCGGGCCGGTCGAAAAATTATGGCGCTTCACGGTGCCGGCAAAGCCCTTGCCCTTACTGGTACCAACCACCTCAACCGCGTCACCGGCTTCAAACTGATCAACTTTTAGCGTGCTGCCAACCTTTGGCTGTGCCTGCTTGTTGTTCTCACCCTCTTCACTCTCGACCTCGGCCGTAGTCTCATCTGCGGTATTACTAGAATTAGTGCGGAATTCCTTGAACTGCTTGGGCGTAATCTCATTAAAAGTGGCATGCCCAACCTGCGGCTTGGCCGGATGTTTAGCAGCCCCAAAACCAATTTGGACGGCCTCATAGCCGTCGCGTTCAGTGGTTTTAATCTGGGTAATGACGCACGGACCGGCCTCAACGATGGTAACGCGCGCCACAGTACCGTTCTCGTCGAACAGTTGCGTCATTCCCAGTTTGCGGCCCAGTAAGGCTTTCATGAACGTCCCTTTTTACAAAAAAATCGGCGGGTTTCAGATGGTTATCGCTCAGACGTGAAGCAATCCTATCTGATTCCCGGATACGTGTAAATACGCGCTTTGATTAGTTACCAGGAAACTATAGCAAACTGCCGCCCTCCCGTCAACCAGATGGAGGGCGTCAGTATTAAGGTCATCGTTTTAGCACTGCGACATCGGCTTCTAAAATTTCAACTCGCGGCCGCAGGCTAACGGTACCGTCCATATAGCTCTTAATATCCTTAAACATCCCACGAATGTCATGCTCAAACTGTTCGTGACGAACCTCTATTGGCCCAACGATTTTACGCACCTCTTCGCGTACAATCAGCCGCACTTCCTGTTTGTCGTCTTCCGTTAGTGCCATTCTAACCCTCTTGTTATTTATATACTACAGCCTAGCAAGCGATTATGAAATTTTGATTAAGCTGCCTACTCTGGCTTAGTCCTTATGGTCCGGCTTATAAAACCGCTGTTTCTCCAGTCCCTCCAGCATAAATCCCTTGGGATGCTCAAAACCCGGCTCCCACTTGGTACCTTTGCCGTAACCCAACTCTTTCATTAGCTTAGTGGGCGCGTTGCGCAGGTGTAGCGGTGGCTCGGCCGCCGGATTGTCGCGCACTGCCTGGACAGCCGCGCTAAGAGCGGTAGCAACGTCCCGGCTTTTGGGGGCGGTGGCCATGGCGATAGTGGCCTGGGCTAGCGTCAACTTGCCTTCTGGCAGCCCAACGCGCTCCACCGCCTGGAAGGCGCTGACCGCCAACGGCAGCATAGTCGGATCGGCCATGCCAATGTCTTCAGAAGCGAAAATCACAATGCGACGGGCGATAAACTTGGGATCCTCACCGGCTTCCAGCATCCGCGCCAGATAGAACAGGGCGGCGTCGGGAGCGCTGCCGCGCATCGATTTAATGAATGCCGAAATTAAATTGTAATGAAACTCGCCACCTTTGTCGTAGCGCAGGCTGGTTTTTTGCATCGCCTGCTTAATTACATCCGGGGTGACCACCTTGGCCACCTGAGCGGCCGCCTCCAAACCACCCAAAGCCACCCGGGCGTCGCCAGCCGCCAGCTCAGCCAGCAGCTTGATAGCCGGCTTTTGAACCGTCACACCCGTTAGCTGGCCGGTTGCCCGCGTTAGCAACCTCTGCAGCTGCTCCGGCGACAGCGACTCAAGCGTCAGCACCCGGCTGCGTGACAGCAGCGGGGAAATCACCTCAAAGGAGGGGTTTTCGGTGGTCGCGCCAATTAAAATAATTGTGCCGGTCTCCACATGGGGCAAAAAGGCGTCCTGTTGGGCCTTGTTAAAACGATGGATCTCATCAACAAACAGGATCGTACTCTGACCCATGCGCCGCCGCTCCTTGGCTCGCTCAATCACCTTTTTGACTTCTGGCAACCCAACTACCACCGCGCTGACCTCTTCGAAGGCGGCGTTGGTGCTGGCTGCCATAATCCGGGCCAAGGTGGTCTTGCCGCTACCCGGCGGTCCCCATAGAATCACCGACACCGGCTGGCCACTCTCGATAATCTGCCGTAAAAACTTGCCAGGACCCACCAAGTGCTCCTGGCCAATCAGCTCAGCAAGCGCCCGTGGCCTAACCTTGTCGGCCAGCGGCGCATCGGTAGACTCAAACAGACTCATCCGTTATCTGTTCGCTGTGTCTGGGTTCAGCTGGCCGCGGACTTGAAGGTATAGATAAATCACCAGTGCCAGGAGAAAACCGCCACTAACGCCGTGCTGCAAAAGTAAGCTATCGACAAAATGCACCGCGGCTGCCAAGATTACCAGCTTCCAGCCTAAGCTACGGTGGCGGAATAACGGGCGGACGGCCGCCGCCAGCAACCCAAACTCTACCAGGA
>DATKHK010000009.1:0-2277 GCA_035510255.1 Saccharimonadales bacterium (SeqCode)
TAACGTGGTGACGCGGCTGACCCTGGTGGGCTCGGTGACGCTGGGACTAATCGCGATCCTGCCGTTTGTAGTGCAGCACTTTACCAATACCACCACGCTGACGCTTGGCGGCACCGGGCTGCTGATTGTGGTGGCGGTGGCGCTGGAAACGCTTAAACAGCTGCAGTCGCGGGCGATCGAGATCAGCTACGACAATTATTGAGGCGACAGATGAGTAAGGTTCCGGATCAAGCCAAACGGGTGTTTAAAGGCGTGATTTTTGATGTCTACCAATGGCCGCAAAAGCTGTATGATGGCTCAACCGAGACTTTTGAGATGCTGAAACGGTCCGATACGGCACTGGTAGTGCCGGTTGCCACCGACGGCCAGATACTATTGGTTGAGGATGAGCAGCCGCAGCGCGGCAAGATTATTACCTTCCCGGGCGGCCGCGTTAATGCCGGCGAGGAACCACTGGCGGCCGCCAAACGTGAGCTTATGGAAGAAACTGGCTACTCGAGTGAGCGCTGGGAGCTGTGGTATTCGACTGGCTATTCCGAGAAAATCGATAGCACTGCCTATTATTTCGTTGCCCGCGACATTAAAAAAACTGGCAGCCAAAAGTTAGATAGCGGCGAAATTATCAGCGCCCGCTTGGTGGGTTTTGACCAATTACTCGATGGCATTATCACTGGCGAACACAACGCCTACGCCCTCGGAACCCACATTATGCAGCAGCTTTTGCAGGATAAACGCGCGGAGTTAAAAAAATTTCTGACCAAATCCTAATAATTGACGATTTATTACTTTACAAACCTGAAAATAATCTGTAGAATACTCAATTGTAGCTCACTATGTCAGACACAAAGGAAGTAATCGAACTATCCGGAACCGTTCTGGAGACGCTACCGAACGCAATGTTCAAGGTAGAGCTCGAGAACGGTCACGTTATTTTAGCCCATATTTCGGGAAAAATGCGTATGTACTATATTAAGATTCTTCCGGGAGACAAAGTGACCATCCAAATGACGCCCTATGACCTGTCCAAAGGGCGCATTACATATCGTCATAAAAGCTAAGGGATTAGTAACGTGAAGGTTCGACCCAGCGCCAAGAAAATGTGTTCCAAGTGCAAGATCGTCCGCCGCGAAGGCACGGTCTATGTGATTTGTACCAATCCCAAGCATAAGCAGCGGCAGGGCTAAATGGCACGGATCGCTGGCGTTAACCTTCCAAATGGCAAGCGGGTCGAAATCGGCCTGACCTACATTTTTGGGATCGGCCTTACCAAGAGCCAGCAGATTCTGGCAGCCACCAAGATTAACCCGGATACGCGGATAAAAGATCTGACCGAGGCCGAAGAGGTCAAGCTCAGAGAGTATATCGACAAGAACCTAACCGTTGAAGGCGATTTGCAGCGGCTGGTGGCCCAGTCAATCAACCGGTTGAAAGAAGTCAACGCCTACCGCGGTTTGCGGCACAAGAACAACCTGCCGGCCCACGGCCAGCGCACCAAAACCAATGCTCGCACCAAGCGCGGTAAGAAGGTGACGATGGGCAGTGGCCGTAAGAAAGCGGCATCGAAGACCTAAGAGGAATTATTATGGCAACAACTACCCCGACTACAACCAAGCCAACCCGTCGCCGTAAAGCTAAGCGCAGCCTAACGGTCGGCCAGGTGCATGTTCACGCCACATTCAATAACACGATCGTGACGATCAGTGATGAGCAGGGTAACTCGGTAGCTTGGGCTAGCGCCGGTGGAGCGGGCTTCCGCGGCTCGCGTAAAAGTACGCCGTACGCTGCCGGTGTGGCCGCCGAGCGGGCTGCCGCTACCGCTAAAGACATGGGCCTGACCAAAGCCCACGTGCTGGTGCGCGGCATTGGCAGCGGCCGCGAGTCGGCCATCCGCGCCCTGGCCGCTTCCGGCATCCAGGTGGCGAGTATTAAAGACGTGACGCCGATTGCCCATAACGGCTGTCGGCCGCGAAAGCCGAGGAGAGTCTAATGGCTCGCGACCTAGCCCCTATCGTCAAGCGCTCACGGCGCGAAAAGACCCCGCTGCACCCGAAAGCCATCAAAGGGCTGTCGGTGCGCAACTATGGTCCCGGCGAGCATGGCCAGACCCGGCTGCGCGGCAAGCCCAGCGAGTACGCCATCCAGCTGCGCGAGAAGCAGAAGGTGAAGCGGATGTATGGCTTGCTCGAGAAGCAGTTCCGCCGTCTGATTGGTGAGGCCGAGCGGCGCCAAGGCGTCACCGGCGACACGCTGCTGGAGCTACTGGAGCGGCGCCTGGAC
>DATKHK010000010.1:0-2728 GCA_035510255.1 Saccharimonadales bacterium (SeqCode)
TCATTAAACAGAATCCGGCCAACGGTGGTTGTCAGGCGCTCACCATCCAGCGGGATTGTCACCTTGGTTTGCAGCTCAATCGTTTCGGTGTCGTACGCCATAATCGCCTCATCGGCGTTGGAGTAATGCTTTTTGGCCTCCGTGCCAGGGGTCTTGTCGTAAGTAAGGTAGTAGCAACCCAGCACCATATCCTGGCTGGGATTGACCACCGCCGAACCATCGGCCGGCTTCAAAAGGTTCTTCGAAGACAGCATGATGTCGCGGGCCTCTTGCTGGGCAGCGTCGGACAACGGTACATGGACCGCCATCTGGTCGCCATCAAAGTCGGCGTTAAAGGCCGAACAGACCAGCGGGTGCAGCTGAATTGCCTTACCTTCGATCAGTACCGGCTGGAAGGCTTGGATGCCTAGGCGGTGGAGGGTCGGTGCCCGGTTCAGCAACACGTGCTTGCCGGTAATAATCTCTTCCAGAGCGTCCCACACCTCGGTGCGCGCCCGTTCAATCATCCGGCTGGCGCTTTTGACGTTGTGCGCCAAGCCCTCTTCAATCAGGCGAGCCATTACAAACGGCTTAAACAGCTCGAGTGCCATCATTTTCGGCAGGCCACACTGGTAGAGCTTGAGGGTTGGGCCGGAAACAATTACCGAGCGGCCGGAGTAGTCGACCCGCTTACCAAGCAGGTTCTGGCGGAAGCGCCCCTGCTTACCTTTCAGCATGTCGCTGATGCTTTTCAGCTTACGGCGGGTACCGGTCGAAGAAACGGCACGCTCACGGCGGGCGTTGTTGTCGATCAAGGCATCAACCGCCTCTTGCAGCATGCGCTTTTCGTTGCGGCGGATAACCTCGGGTGCATCCAGCTCAATCAGCCGCTTCAAGCGGTTGTTGCGGTTGATGACGCGGCGATAGAGGTCGTTCAGATCGGAAGCCGCGAACCGGCCACCGGCCAGCTGCACCATCGGACGCAGGTCTGGCGGGATTACCGGCAGCTCTTTAACAATCATCCACTCCGGACGGATACCGGCACTCTTCATACCTTCAAGGGTCTTCAGTCGCTTCAGGATCTTCTTTTTCTTCTGGCCGGCAGCTTCATCGGATTCTTTGGTAAGTTCATCAACCAGGGCATCAACATCGATTTCAGCCAGTAGATTATAAACCGCCTCGGCGCCAATCTCAGCCTTAAAGACGTTGCCAAACTTCATGTTCAGGTCGCGATACTTCGATTCGGTCAGCAGGGTCAGGCGGGTTAAGCCTTCCAGCTCGCTCTTGGCATTTTCATAGGTGACTTCCAGGTCACTCAGCTCACGCGCCTGGGGTTCGGCCAGCGCCTTAAGGTCGGCTTCCGGAGCAGCGTTGGCTTGCTCATGCTCTTTTTCGGTCGTCTCACGACGGTTCTTGTAGTCGGCTTCCAGGTCGCTCAGCGCTTGCTTGCGCTCAGCATCATTAACCTCGGTCACCACGTAATTGGCAAAGTAAACCACCCGCTCCAAATCGCGGATGCTCATATTCAGCACCAGGCCAATGCTTGAAGGAGTGCCGCGCAGGAACCAAATATGAGTCACCGGCACAGCTAAGCTAATGTGTCCCATGCGTTCACGCCGCACGATTGAGCGGGTTACCCGCACACCGCACTTATCACAGACCACATCCTTGTAACGGATCCGCTTGTACTTACCGCAGTAACATTCCCAGTCCTTGGTTGGGCCAAAAATGCGCTCGCAGAACAGACCGTCTTTTTCCGGCTTTTGAGTGCGATAATTAATGGTCTCCGGCTTGGTCACCTCGCCATGGCTCCAGTCTAGAATTTGCTGGGGGCTCGCCAGGCTTAAGCGGACGGCGCTAAACTCACTGGCGGTTTGGTCAACGGTTGGGCTATCGGTTCGGGGTTGCATGGTTAGGCCTCCTTTTTGGCGGTTACGGGTTTTTCTTTGGGCGCCGCTTCGGGTTCGGCCTCGGCCTCAGCTTCGAGCTGATCCTCCTGGCCACCGGCCAGATCAACCAGCGGCATGTCGGCCACGGCGTTCTCGCCTTCAATCAATTTTTCAGTGCCCAGATCATCAACCTCGGCATCAATCTCGGTCGCCAGCAGATCTTCGGCATCAACCTCGCTGTGGCTCTCGTCGCGCACCAGCTCGACGCCGAGGGTTAGGCTCTGCAGCTCCTTCACTAGCACGTTAAAGCTTTCGGGGATACGTGGACCACGGATCTCCTCACCTTTAATGATCGCTTCATAAGCCTTGGAGCGGCCAACCACGTCATCGGATTTAATCGTCAGAATTTCTTGCAGCGTGTTGGAGGCGCCGTAGGCTTCGAGCGCCCAGACCTCCATCTCGCCAAAGCGCTGGCCGCCGCGCTGGGCCTTACCGCCGAGCGGCTGCTGGGTAACCATGGCGTATGGGCCGGTCGAACGGGCGTGGATCTTGTCATCAACCATATGGTTCAGCTTCAACATATACTTGTAGCCGACGGTGGTGCGTTCCTGGAAGGCGCTACCGGTGCGGCCGTCGATTAGCTGGGCCTTACCATCTTCCGGCAGGCCGGCTTTCTTCAGTTCAGCCTTAATCTCGCCAATTGTGACACCATTGAAAACCGGGCTGGCGACGGTATAGCCCAACGTGGCGGCGGCCCATCCGAGGTGGGTTTCAAACACCTGGCCCAGGTTCATACGAGCACCAACACCGAGTGGGTTCAAAATCATATCTACGGGAGTGCCGTCCTCTAAGTACGGCAT
>DATKHK010000011.1:0-5901 GCA_035510255.1 Saccharimonadales bacterium (SeqCode)
ATATAAATTACTAGAAACTAGTGGCCGAAGAAGCCGCGGGCGACTGAATCTGGCAGCTGGACCAACGTCACGCCGTGCTGACGGCAAACCTCCTGGATCTCACCGTCTTTAACTGACCCGCTAGTCGCAAAAATCGCTGTAATGCCGGCCTTCGCCAAGACCTCCGGCCCGTCCGGAAACGGGAAGAAGCTGTCGCTGTAGGCCACCGCCCCGGCGGTCTTATGGCCAGCATCGGTCGCCCGCTTAATCGCCAACTCGCAGCAACCGACCCGATCCTGCTGACCGACACCATTACCAATCAGCTGTCCGTCGCGTATCAAGGTCACAGTGTTAGAGTTACTGGTACTACCAGCCGCCCAAGCCAGCACCAAATCGCGGGTCTGCTGGTCGCTCAGCTTAACGGTAGTCACTAGCTCTGGACTTTTGAGATCGATCACGTAGCCATAGTTTGGCTGCTGCATGAAGCCGCCGCGCACATAACGGATACGGGGCTTACTATCCAGCGAGTCGGTGCCGAGCTTAGCCAGCGTCGGATTGGCCAGCAACCGGCACTTGCCGCCTTTACGGCCCAGTTTCTCGATTGCTGCCGGGACAAACTCCGGCGCCATAATGCCATCCAGCAGGCGGCGGCCAGATTCCACCCCATACGTCAGTAGTTCGTCGGCCACCTCTTCGGTAATAGCAAAGTTAGTCATGATCAGGCCGCCAAAAATCGCCCGCTGATCGCCGGTGACCATTTTTTGAACCGCCTCCGCGGGAGTAGCTGCCACCGCCGCCCCGCAAGCATTACCGTGCTTTACCCCCACCGCGATCGCCGGAACCTCGCCAAAGTTAGTCGCAAACCCGGCCGCGATATGCGTCAGCGTTTGCAGCAATCGGTCGACGTCGGCCCAATTGTTGTAGCTGGGATCACCGCCCTCCACCAGCTTGAAGGCACTAAGGGCCAGCGGGTCAGGCTCAGCGGCCGCGGCGGTATCATACAACGCCGCCGGTGTCTGCCAGCCATTCTCGCCATACTTCGCCTCGCTCCGTCGCCGACCGACCATCCCTTCATAAGTGCCGCCACCCTGGTAGCGGGCCGAGCTCAGAATGTAGTTCGCCACCGTGGCCTCAGCCGTGGCCGCCAGCTCGCGGCGAAATTTCTCCGGCTCCGGCTCGCCAGCCTTAAGCCACTCCAGCACCTTGGCCCGGGTGGGTGGCCGGGCAATCACAATCCGCTGCCCCTTAGCTGCCGAGCGCAGCATGGTCGGCCCACCAATATCGGTCTGCTCGATTACCGACTCCGGAGTAGACCCCGGCTTGGCAATCTCGGCGGCCAGCGGATACAGATCCACGCAAGCCAGATCAATAAAGGGAATTCCCAGTTTTTTCAACTCCGCCCGGTCGGCCTCATTCGGCTTGGCCAGCAGCCCGGCATGAACCTCGCGCGATAGCGTCACAACCCGATGCCCCAGAATCGAGCCGCCGCCCACCAGCTCTGCCACATCGCGCACCGGCACACCGGCTTCAGTCAGCGCCCGAGCGGTACCGCCGCTGGCCAGAATCTCCCAATCCAGCTTTACCAGTTCTTCAGCAAATTCGACAATCCCGGTTTTATCGTAAACCGAAAGCAAAGCGGTGCGTTTCATAGTGGCAGTATAGCGGCCGGCTCGCGCGGCCAGCAACTTTTCCTTATGGCTGATTTTTCTTTATAATCGACGCATGCTCCTGTACGGCAAACCGGTAGTCGCCAAACTACGTGATCAGCAAGCCGCCCGCATCGCGGCCAGTGGAATCACGCCCCGGCTCGCCATTATCCAAGCCGGCAGCGACCTAGCGAGCACTACCTACATAAAAATGAAGCAGCGTTACGGCCAGTCGATTGGCGCCCGGGTCGACCACCATACCACCGCCAGTGAGTTGGCGGCCTTGCGCACCCTAATCCAAACGCTTAATAACGATGCAAGCGTCCACGGCATTATCCTACAGCTGCCGCTGCCCGACACCACCATTACCGAGCAGGCGGTCGCGCTGATCGACCCAGACAAGGATGTGGATGGCTTGGGTGGCCACGCCCGCTTCCAGTCCGCCACCGCCATGGCCGTCCTCCAGCTGCTCTCCGCCTACCATATTGAGCTAGCCGGCCAACCGGTGGCCATGGTTGGCCATGGACGGTTGGTTGGCGCTCCTCTCGCCCGGCTGCTAACCCAGCGCGACGCCACCGTCAGCGTTTGCGATGAGCACACCGCCGACGTGCCGGCCATTACCCGTGCGGCAACCATTATTATTAGCGCCACCGGTGTGGCTGGCTTGATTAAACCGGACATGGTCCAAGATGGCGCCGTGGTGGTAGATGTCGGCACCGCCGAAGACAGTGGCGCCATCGTCGGTGACGTCGACCCGCGCCTGCTCAACAACCAAACCCTTAAAATCAGCCCGGCCAAGGGCGGCGTTGGCCCGGTAACGGTCGCCATGCTGTTTGAACAGCTGCTCACCGCCGCCGCTATTTGAACAGTGTAAACTCTTGGGCGCGCTCTTTAATGTCGATCGGATAGACACCATTGAAGACCGAAGTTGTTAGCTGGCCGGGCTTCATACCGGTCGCCTTGACCATGCCATCATAGGAAAGGTAGCCCAGGTAGTCGCAGCCAATAGCGGCCTGAATTTCGGGAATCGACTTTTGGGCAGCGATTAGTTCGGTCTGTCGCGGCGTATCAATACCGTAAAAATCGGGGTATTTGAACGGCGGTGAGCTAATCAGCAATGAAACGCGGTGCGCACCGGCCCCATACAGCATCCGGACCAGCTTGCGGGTGGTGTTGCCGCGCACGATTGAATCGTCCACCACCACCACATGCTTACCCATCAGCACCTCCGGCACCGGGTTCAGCTTCAAGCCCAGGTCGTGCTGGCGCAGATGGTCGCTGGGGCGAATAAAGGTGCGATGAATGTAGCGGTTTTTAATAAGTCCATGGTCGAAGGGGATGCCACTGGCACCGGCGTAACCCAGCGCCGCCGGAATAGCCGAATCCGGTACCGGAATCACCACATCGGCTTTCAGCGGATGCTCGGCCCACAGCTGCTTACCAAAGGCCCGCCGCACCTCGCCGACCCGCCGCCCGGCCAATAAACTGTCCGGCCGCGCAAAATACACAAACTCGAACACGTCGAGCTTAGGCGTCGCCGGAGCCAACTGCCGGGCGCGCAGCCCGTGGCGGTCGATTACCACCATCTCGCCCGGCTCCACCTCGCGAATAAAAGCCGCACCAATGGTATCAAAGGCGCAGGTTTCGGAAGCCAGCACCCAGCCCTCTTCAGTCCGGCCCACGCTCAGCGGCCGCACGCCGCAGGCATCGCGAAAGCCCACCAATTGGTCGCGGCTCATCGCCACACAGGCAAACGCGCCCGTAAAGTATTGGTAACACTGCTCAACAGCGTTTGCCAAACTCAAGCCGCTCTCTACATAGTAGGTCAGCGCCGCCGCCATCATCTCCGAATCATTGCTGTCACTGTGCTCAATGCCGTGCTCATTTAAAAAACCCTGCAACGCGGTGGTTGAGGGTAGATTACCGTTATGGGCGAGAGCGACACCGGTTTCGGGACTGAGAATCGGCTGCGTATGATGGGCGCTGCCGCCGGAGGTTGAGTAGCGATTATGGCCGACCGCCATGGTACCATGCAGCCACTCCAGCTCTTCGTCGCGATAGACCTGGCCAACCAGCCCTTGGCCGGTATGCCGATAAAAGCGCTTACCGTCGGTGGTCACAATGCCGGAACTCTCCTGCCCGCGATGCTGCAAGGCGTACAGGCCGTAGTAGGTCAGGCGCGAAACCTCTAGTTTGGGTTCAAGGATCCCAAAAACCGCACATTTTTCGCCAAGCTCACGCTCTTCCATACTTCTTATCCTACACTGCCTAGCCAAGAGATGAAACAGCATCGGTGGCTAGTCAGCGTTTGCCGACTAGCCACCATTTGTAATACCTGTTTATGCCTCTATGCCGCGAGCGTGAATTCATGGTAGTCGAACGAAGCCGGCGGCTCCGGCTCGGGAGCCACTTTGTCAGCGCAACGATCGGCATGCCCCGCCGCCCTGCTACAGGCGATGGCCATTACCAGAAACGTGACCCAAAGCACAGCACCAACAACACAGACACTGGTCAGGCCTGTGAGTCCCACGATTGACCCTCCTTAATTGAGACTTGGATCGCCCAGCACGAGCGACTGCAACAAATCTTGCGCTTCACCCATTTGGACCGCCCTGCTATCAACATCCTCCTGCCGGTAATACACAATGTATATAGTGGCACCGGATTGATCTGAAGCGTTACTAAAAACCAGCACGACCTCTCCGCCAGCCAACGGCGACCGACGCTTAATGTAATGCGTAAGCGCCTGCCCTGCTGCCGGAAATTGCGACAGCGCGGTCAGCCCGTATGGCTGCAGCTGGCTCCAGTTAAAAAGCATGTAGCCCATCTCGGAGAAATCCCGGGTAATCGCTTTCAGCTCCTTATAGCAGAAAGCGTGCAGCTCTCTCCTAACCGATCTAGCTGATCTAGACACCTGGTGGCTCCTCCCGCTCAAAGAACAATGGACCGTTGGTCCGAATCAACTTAATTATGCCATACCCAAGCGAACAATAAAAACCTACTTAACTGTTGTCCCCGGAGCCAGGCCAGTGCCGCTAGCGTTTGCCCCATTGGCGGTCGTGTTCTCATAAACAGCAACTGAGCGAATATTGAAATTACGAGTTCCAGATGTAAAGTAAGGATCGGGATCTCCATCCGTATCATCTCTCAGGGCGTAGCTCAGTAGTAGCTGTATATAGTCATTATTATTCACAGCCGGGGGGCCATTCACTGTTCCACAACTAGGTGGTGTACCCGTAGCGGTACAACCTACATAACCACTTCCCTTAGTGGGAACATAGTCCCAGGTCTGTATTTTACCGTCAATATACTCCGAGAAAGAGCCGTTTGGGAAGAAAACTGTGGTGTAGGTATGGAAGCCTGCCGAGGGATCAAAGCCGGCCGTCTGGTGAAGGGATTCGTTGGCACTTATCTGCCCCTGTCCGCTTATGCCCTCATTCCATATCCAGGTAGGATCGGTGCCCCCAATCCAACCGTTAGCCGGTACGCAGCTTGCTGGCGACTTAATGGTAGTGTTTGATGTCGTCCAGGTTCCATCGCATCCGGCAGAGCCCCCAAATTCCTCATAGAAATCCAACTCCTCTGTCCAGGGTGGCCCAGTAGCCCACCATCCGGGATCAGCCTCGCCGGTATTTGGAGGTAATTGGCTATTGATTTGAACGGCCCACTCCTGGCCTTCGCCCGGTTTGAAACCAAAGAACTTATAGCCAGCTGTTGCTCCGACTGAGCCCTCTACCGTTCCACAGGTGTAATTGGCGGGGTCGTCACCGCTTTGCATAACGGTATTCTGACCCGTATGGCTGCACAACAGTGTAAGGCCGGTAGCAGGATTCACGCTGACGGCCGAGCAGCTGAAAGCCTCCATCTCATCATTATTAAAGCCGGCCGTATTGTTGCAATTGTTGCCCCGGTTGGGGTACCAAGTATTATCGGGTGTTCCTGAAAAACCATTCGCTTGGGTTGTGCCCAGAATTGGAGCGTTAAATGCATCAGCATACTCCACTGACCATCCGCCACTAGGAGCTGGCACCCCATCTGGAGCAGGATTAATAGTGGCACCACTGCCACTCCCCCCAAACTCCACATACCCCTTCCCATCACTGGCCGCGGTACTGGATTGGATGGATGCTCCAGAGGTTAAGGTACCATTGTCTGCTGTGAGGCTAGCTGAAGGGGAAGCGGTAGCAGCTAGGAGTACGATACCACCGGCTAGGACTAGTAAGCCTCCGGCAATCAGGGCATACTGGCGGAGGCTGAATGTAGGGTTGGACCATAT
>DATKHK010000012.1:0-10909 GCA_035510255.1 Saccharimonadales bacterium (SeqCode)
CTTTCCGCCAGTCGGGTATCGTCGACTGCTCAGCCGACCGGAGTGGCTCGTTGGAGCTATGTACGGTCTGATTTGCGACGAGTTGGCTTGCTGATCCTGGCCTGTGTAATTATTGAAGCCATACTCTGGGTGTTGTTTAACCACACCGGCTTGGGTCCCAGCCTCTACAATCGAATTACCCTGTAGGGCGGTACAGCACGGCTTCGGTAATATCCTCAGACTGCAAGATGGTGCGGCCATCAAGATTCGCAATGGTTCGAGCAACTTTGAGAGTGCGTACGTATGATCGCGCTGAAAGCTGTAGCGTTTGCATGGCCGTCCGCAGTACTTGGCTAGCGGCTGGGGTGAGCTTACAGGCTCGGCGCAGTTCCTGGTCACCCAGGCGGGCGTTAAGGCGGGGAGTGCCGTTGGGGTTGGCATAACAGTGCCGCCGCGCTCGGGCCACCCGGGCCGCAATGGTAGCGCTTGATTCCTCTGGCCGATGAATGCGTGACAGGTCAACTCGATTTACCTTTACCGCCATATCAATACGGTCAAGCAGGGGACCGGATACCTTGCGCTGGTAGCGGGTAACGGTGGCAGGGTTACAGCTACACAGATGGACGGGATCGCCGGCGTAGCCGCACGGACAGGGGTTTTGAGCTGCTACCAAAATAAACTCTGCGGGAAAGGTAACGCTGCCGCTGGCTCGGGCCACCGTTACAACGCCATCTTCTAGTGGCTGCCGTAAGGCCTCTAAAACATCGCGTCGAAATTCTGGCAGCTCATCCAGGAACAACACCCCATGATGGCTCAAACTAATCTCACCCGGTTTAGGAGAACGCCCACCTCCAATCAGGGCAATATTGCTGGCAGTGTGGTGGGGGTTACGAAAAGGTCGTTCATGCACTACCGTTCCCACCGATTTACCAGCCAGGCTATGGAGCTTGGTGATCTCGATCATTTCCGGCAGGCTTGGGGGTGGTAGAATGCCAATTAACGCCCGCGACACCATGGTTTTGCCTACTCCGGGCGAGCCGGAAAACAGTACGTTGTGGCCGCCGGCCGCGGCGATCTCTAGCACCCGTTTAGCTTCAGGCTGCCCATAAACTCGGTTGAAGTCTGTTGTCGCTTCACTAGAGCCATGTCCTTGCGAAAGTGTTGGTCGGGAGGTTGCCATCAATGGTTGCAGTCCCATAAGATGGCCATAAATATCGAGTAAGGTTTTAGCACCGTAGACCGTAACGCCTTCAATCAGGGCGGCTTCATTGGCGTTTTCGGCCGGTACGAACAGTCGCGAAACCTGTTTGTTGGCAGCTAGCTGAGCGTAGGCCAGCATACCACCAACCGGCCGCAAGCTGCCATTCAGCGCCAGCTCGCCAACAAACAGGCAATCACTAGCCTGCTCAAGCTGCTTGCTAGCTAGCAAGATAGCGATTGCCATACTGAGATCATAAGCGGTGCCATTCTTCGGCAGGTCGGCCGGTGCTAAGTTTAAGGTGATGCGCTTAGGCGGCAGGATGAGGTTGCTGTTGCGGATAGCCCCGCGTACCCGGTCACGAGCCTCATTAATCGCTTGGTTGCCCAGCCCTACCACCACAAAAGCCGGTAGGCCATTGGTAATATCGCATTCCACCTCCACCAGAATCCCCTCCATACCCACATTTGCTGGGGCGGCCACCTTTGCCAGCATCATCGCATCTCCGTCACTGGTTTTACCGTACCGAACACAATCCGAACGCGCAAATTTTTAACCAAAATTTCATCTTATTTTCGTTGTCAGAGCTTATTTACAGACGTCCAAATTTTCTGTACAATGACCGCGACCATGAACGATGAGCTAATCAGTCAAATCGAAGAGTTGGGCCTTAGTAATAAGGAGGCTCGTGTTTATACTGCCAACCTTATGCTTGGCCCTGCCGGTGTGCAGCAAATCGCCGATGCCAGCGGCATTAAGCGCGTCACTACCTATGTGATCCTGGAATCACTGGTTAATCTGGGACTAGTTAGTCAAACCAGTAAGACCAAGAAAACCCTCTTTAATGCCGAGTCTCCGGAAAACCTCCGCCGCCTTCTAGAAAAGCGCGAACAGTCGGTTCAGGACCAAAAACATCAACTGGAAGAGCTGTTGCCGCAGCTAGATAGTCTCAAAACTCTGCCAAAAGACGCGCCGGGCGTGAAATTTTATGATAGCGGTGAGGGTATCCGAACCGTAATGAAGACTTTTATCGCTGAAGCCCGGCAAAAAGGCATTAATAAGATTTACGGGATGAGTAATATTGAACAGCTGTATGAGTTTTTCCCGGAAATTGAAGCTGCCGATGCCAATCCCGATCGTTTGGCCGCGGGGATTGCTAGTCAGTATATTTATACAAGCAAAAAAGGACCTATATTTAAGGAATTAGACCTTGACGCCAAGCGTAATCGGAATTCGAGGTTCGTTCCTTACGATAAATACCCGCTTAAAGGGGATATGACAATCGTAGGTGACAGCATTGCAATGTTATCGTTGTCTGGTGCTCGCCCAATGGGAGTAGTCATTGAAAGTAAAGAACTGAGCCAGGCGATGCGGACTCTATTTGAGCTAGCCTGGGATGCTGCCGAAAAGTTTAATAAATAGTCCCTTATTTCGTATAATCACGCGTTGACCATGTGCGATGCATATGATACCGTGGTATACGCTCCACCCCGCTGCAGAGTAGTCTCCAGCGGGGGTAACCATCTCAACCTCTGAAAGGGGTGAAAAGGATGGGAGGATGAACCGCATAAACAGTTCATTGCTCCGGTTCTGTCGCGGATGGTGATCCTCTAAAGGGGATCACTCCCCGGCAGGGTTGGCTGCGGATAAAAAAGTCGCTACAACCCGCGACTCCGCAGCGCTAGGGAACACGAGCATTGCTCAAACCGTCCGGCCGACGGTGTTCCTGAGGAGTTCAAGCAAGTATGGCCGACGGTTAGTGCGGCGGGATACCCCCATCTCGTCGCACTGCCGTCGGTACATTTAAAACTTGACTTGGGACGGATAGTTCAACAGAGCGCGAACACCGTCCCAGGAGGGAAACGCACGAAATGACGGATGTGATCCGAGTCCCGTTCGTCGAAGGGGAGAGGGTCGTCGTTTCCCATCCCATAGCTCGGTCGTCCCCGGAGGCTCGCCGCCCATAGCGAACTCCAGGGCTCGTCCTGCGATCGAGCGCCACGGGTGTCCGAGGCAGTAGCTCAAGCAGCGAAAGCTGCCTCGGACATTCCAGGCTTCCGGCCCCACGCCGGAAGCCTGCCACTTGCAATAATTACAACGTTAACAGCTTTAGATACATCAAATTTAGCTAGTCACCGACAGTTTGCCGGAGCCGCTGCATCACCACTTTAGCGATGCTGTCGGCCGCGCCAGGCCGCGCCAGGGCCTTACAGGCTTGGGCGGCTTGCTTTAGCCCATCCGGATCGCTCGCGAGATAGCGAAGTGTGGCAATCAGCTCAGTTTTCTTCGGTGCCCAGTAGCCCGCTCCAGTATAGGTGACATATTCAACATTGCCCTCTTCTTGGCCGGGGATACGGCTGTAGAGGATCATTGGTAGATTGACATTGAGAGCTTCGGTAATCGTGCCCGGCCCGGCCTTGGTAATCAGGACGTCGGCAGCTTGCATAAAAGCTGGCATGTCATCGACAAAATCATAAATGACCGCCTCGTTCGCCCAGGACTGTTTGCGTAAGCGTTGGCTGAGCCGGTGGTTTTTGCCGGTGATGATCACCGGCAGGATTTCCAGACCAGAAGAGATAATGGCTTCCGCCAGGCTGCCCAGCGGCCCTACGCCAGCTCCGCCAGCCATCAGCAACACCACCATCTTGTTGGTGGGCCAGCCCAGCTTTTTGCGCACGGCTGCCTTGTCCGCCACCGGCACGAACCGTGGCGAGACCGGCAGCCCGATCCGACGCAGCCGCTCCGGCTTCATGCCGGCAATAATTCCTTGGTGGTAGGCCGGTTCCGTGGGCAAGATGGTGAGGTCGGCGCGCTCATCAAACCACACCGGCGGCAGGGTCACTAGATCGGTCACCACCGTAATCACCGGGATATGTTTGCCGTTGCTTCGGGTCAGGGCGTCCAGCACCGGCGAGCTGGCAAAGTGGTAGGTGGAAATGATCATATCGGCCGGGTGCTCCCCGAGCAGCGCCGCCACCCCTCGCCGGCTGTACAGCGTGATCGCCTGCATTACCACCCGGGAGCGGCGGCGGCCATCACCCAGCCCGTAAAAGAACTGCTTGTACAACTGAGGGGCCTTAATCATCGTGCTGTAGGCTTCGGGCGCCAGATCCAGCGGTTTTGGTGCGTACTCTTTGAGGGCGTCGACGAGGTCGATCTCAACCTGGTCGCCATAACGGTCCTCAATAGCTTCAATTATGGCTTTCATGGCGCTGGTATGGCCGCCACCGGCACTGGTATGCAGGCATAGCAGCCGGTAAGGAGCACGAGCAGAATGGGTGGCAGGGGGCTTCACGTTGGCTTTATTATACCCCGGACGCGCAGTGCCGGCGTAGTTTATAATAGAGCGATGGAATACCTTCGCCTCTTGCGGCATGGCAACTTTGCCAAACTCTGGTTCGCGCAAATACTGTCGCAGGTTGGGCAGAACTTACTTAATTTCGCCCTAATTATCCTGGTTTACGATCTAGCTCAGCACACCCGGTTTGCCAACTCCTCGGTCGCGCTACTAGTAATTGCTTTCGGGTTGCCGGCGCTGTTGATTGCCCCAATGGCTGGAGTATTGGTTGATCGCTGGGATCGCAAAACCGTACTGGTGGTCTCGAATGTATTGCGCGCGATCCTGGTGCCGCTCTATCTGCTGGCCGGCCACCGTCTTTGGCTGATTCTGCTGCTGAGCTTTATCGTTTCCTCGATCCTGCAGTTTTTTGTGCCGGCCGAAGCCGCCACCATTCCCAATACCGTGCCTAAACGGATGTTGCTGCTAGCCAACTCGCTGTTCATCTTCAGCCTGTACGCTGCCTTTATTGTCGGTTACTCGGCCTCCGGCCCGGCGGTGCAGTTTCTGGGCTCTCGCGGCCCGTACCTTATCGTTACCGTAATGATGGCCCTGGCCGCCGTTCTGACTAGCCTACTGCCGCCCCAGCCCTACACCAAGCCAACCGTGCCGCTGCCGCGTCCACACCTGATCAACGACCTGCGGGAAAGTTGGAAGCTCATCAATGAGAACGCCGAGCGCTTTTTTGCTATATTGCAGCTCACCATTACCCAGGCTGTGGTTTCAATCCTAATCACCTTGGCCCCAGCTCTTAGCCTGGCTTTGCTGCATATTCCGCTCCAGGATGCCAGTCACGTGCTAATTATTCCGGTGGGGGTTGGGATGGTGCTGGGCGTCATGCTGGTCTCGGTGGTCACCAAGAACCGCGCTAAGGCTACCGTGATCCAGGCCGGGCTAATTATTGCTTCAATTACCCTAACGCTGGTGGGGCTGAGTGGCGAACTCTACCGGCTGTACCAGGGTAATACCGTAATACCGGTAGCCAGCATCAGCCTAATTGTTGGTATTTTAATGCTGGTGCTGGGGCTGATTAACTCCATGATTAGCGCTGCCGCCCAAACCCTGCTCCAAGAAAGCACCACCAATGCTAACCGGGGCAAGGTGTTCGCTTCGCTGAATATGATGATCAATCTGGCTGCCACCGCGCCCATCCTGATTACTGGCTTCTTGGCCGACCTGCTCAGCGTTACCCGGGTTATCACTATTATCGGGGCGATCCTCACTGTTTACTCACTGTTTATGGTGCGCCACTACCGGGTGCTGCGGCCGCGCAAGCAGCAAGCCTAACCTGTTAGCCGCCGCCCACGGCTTTATTTTTAGCTCGAAATTCGCTAAAATAGGGGAGCTGGATTTTTCCAGCGCGCTTTTTATGGGGCTGACCAGCTTCGACGGAAGATCCTTCACAATCTACTTGGCAGGCCGCAGGGATGCGTTAACTCCAAATCTAACAATTCTCAACAGTTTTGTTTCGCGGGTGAAAGGCGCCTTTCAGGCTCCTCAACTTGCACCAGCTTTCGCTTAAAAAGTGTAAAGCCATCGGCACCTGACGTCAGATAGGGGTTCGCCGGTGTCACATTATCTGATTGCTCTTAAGACGACGCCAGACGTCTTAAGCTAAGCCAGTTGGCTGCGGTGTTTGGCTATTTCGGCCGCTTCGAGGCCGACACCTAAGACCCTAGAGCGGTCTAAGCCTGTAGATGAGTAGATCGTGAACTTTCGGACCGGGGTGCAACTCCCCGCAGCTCCACCATGGAATAATAAATAGTCATCCGCATTATCGTGAAATAGTTTGTATATTGCTCTTATCATGTTATAACTGAGAGCGCAGTTCAGTGCACTGTGTCCAATGACCGAAGGCGGTTAGGTTGAGCTCCAAATCGAAATCTCAGGGGGGTTTTACACTCATTGAACTCCTGGTCCTGGTAGTGATCCTCATCATCGGGATTCTCGCAGCAATCGCAATGCCGGCATTTTTCAAGGAAGAAAAGAAGAAGGTGGTAAAAGCGGTGGCGCCCCATCACAGTCTGTGCGGCTCCGAGCTAATGGCGGGTGTTTCGCGCAAGCCGCTCTCGGACATCGAGAGAGCCTACGGGGATACCAGCCACACTAATCTGCAAATCAGCCCTTCAGGCAGCGAAATTACCTGGCTGGTTACCGGCGGATACGAAGTGACCGATATGTATGGCTGGCAGAGCAACATGAAGCAGCCGGTGCATGCGGGTTCGCATCAGTTGCAGAAGGAAGGGTATACCCAAGAAGGGATTATTAACTTGGTGCCAACCACCTCGAAACCGGTGAGGGCTACCAGGGTAGAGCTGTGTTTGGCGCCTATGGTCTCCAAAGAATCCAATACCAAGACCAGTAGTAGTTAGTACCGTCAAGCCTGCTTTAGCAGGTGGTTGAGTGAGCTAAGCGTGTAGTTTGGCCTGCTCTGGGTCTTCGGACCCAACTCAACCCAAGGCTTTAAGATTTATCTAATGTTAAAGTTTTCGGTTGAGGAATATTGATTGTGTGAACCGGTACAGCGCAGCTTTTCTCGCCATTTCTGACAACTAAGTGGTATGATAGTTGCATGAAAGATACTACACCCTCCAAATCAGATACAAACAATTCAAACACAGGTGAAATTGCCCGGGGGCAGTACCGCATGGCTGCTCGCTACCATACTGAATTAGCACGGTTCAGTACCTGGATGTTTTCCGGAATAATCATATCAATGACCTTTTTGTTGTTAGCCGGTTTGCGCAACCCGCACATCTTGCTGGTAGTCTTTATGTACCTGGCCTTGGGGTGCTTTACCCTGACAGTGTTGCTGTTCCCCTTAATTAACCTTTGGAACGGCCAACTTATGGCGAAGGCTGCTCATTATGAGAGCCTAAAGAGCCAGGACAAGAAGACGCTGGAGCCATTGAAGCAAGCGAAGAAGCAGCTAGCGTCTCGATTGAACGCCCTGCGAGCTATTCAGCAGATCCTGTTTATTATCGGTGCGCTAGCCGCGCTCGGCTTTGCCGTTGATGTGTCGTTGTATCTCTTTGCTACACCGGCCGCTAGCCAAGCCGGCCAAGCTGGCTAGAGCCATTCCGACCAAACCTATTACCAGCTTAAGCTGACGGTTCGAGTTGGTAGGGTAATCGTGTCGCCGGCGGCCGTAAGGGTGGTAATCATCTGCCATGAGCCGGCCGCGAGGCCCAATCCGGTTGCACTCCAGCTGTAATCGGCCGCGCCGCTGTCGCCTAGCGATTGCTGGCCCAAGTCAACCACTTGATTGCCTGGTCCAACCAGATGGATGTCGCAGGTTGCGCTCGGGAACCCAACACAAGTGGAGTTGGCCGTAGCGCCATAGCTCTCTTCGTCGGCGCTGTTCACCGCCGCCATGGCTTTGGCCACATCAACCCGCCCGTACCCATACATTAGGGTATGGCTCTGCCCATCCATGCCGGCAACTTGGTCGGCATTCTGCTCAATCGTTGTAATTATTTCAGGCGGCGACAATCCGGGGTTCTCTTCGAGTAAAAGCGAGGCTAAGCTGCTAACGATCGGCGTCGAGAATGAGGTACCGGAGTAGCCACAGCTGTAGGCCGAGGTAGCGTTGGTCGCGGTGTAGATTGAGGAGCAAACATCGCCATCCACCCCGGGGGCCAATACGTCTAGATTGGCACCGTAACTGGAAAAGCTGGCCAGGTTATCATTTTGGTCGCTAGCCCCGACCGAAAGCACCTCTGGATAATCAGCTGGGTAGCTTAGGCAGTTGCAGCCGTTGTTGCCGGCGGCGGCCACAACTAGTACGCCTTTAGAGATGGCATAGTCAATCTCTTGGTGAAGATAGGGATCATCTTCGGAGGTGCCAAGGCTCAGGCTAATAATGTTGGCGCCGTTATTGGCGGCGTACTGCACGGCCGCCGCGATGGTATCGGTGTAGCCGACACCCTCATCACTAAGTGCCTGGAGCGGCATAATCTTAGCGCGCGGATCAAGCAAACCGGCTAATCCGGCCGTCATGGTGCCATGAAAGACGGCGCTACCGTTCGGATCGGTGCGGCCAGCCATCGGATTATTGTCATTGTCGACAAAATCCCAGCCGGTCCAGCTGGAAGTGCCTTGGGTGCCGTCCCAGCGGCTCTGTAAGTCTTCGTGATCGAGCGCAAAGCCGGTATCAATTACGGCAATCACCGGTGCCGGTGCTGAGCTGTTAAAGCTACCCCAGCCACCGGTAGCCGATATGCGGTTGAGAAATGGCTCAGTTTGATACAGCGGCAGCATCGGGTCCGAGAGAGCCGTGTAGCGGTACTGTACATGCGGAGTGTTGGGCAGACCATAGCGTTGGACGGTGGTGGTAGATTCAGGGATCGTCGGACTGCTGGCCGCTGGGCTAGCAGCGGCTGCCGTTTGCGATGCTGGCGTCGGCGCGCGCGGATCAAGCACCGTGGTCACTGGGGACGAGGGTGGGGAGTGGGATGTGCTACCAGAAGCTGGCAGCCGGCCTCCTGGTACTACTAGCACGACAACCAGCCCGACTATCAAGTAGCCAGTGAGGATGGTGGCAAGGGTGTCTCTAAGTTTTGCACTCATGGCGAGGCACCAAGCAATAACCAGCCGCTCTTAGCAGCTAGGAATGCTCCCAGATAATATTTTGTCAGTTTTGGCACGATTTTGGTTTTTGGTTAGACTGACAGCCTCAGTATATCCAACCACCTGGCTTTTATCAAGCCTCTTATGCTTATATTTTTTAGCGGTAGCCGAGGCCTACAGGTCGATAGCTAGGCCCATAATCTCATCAATGGTGGTAACACCTTCCAGTACCTTATGCAGACCATCCTCGGTGAGCGTTACCATGCCGTTACGGACCGCTAGCTCTTGAAGGTCTCGAGTGGTGGTTTTATTCACCGAGGTCATTAGCTGTTCAATATCGGGCGTAATCGACATCATCTCAACAATAGCAATCCGACCCCTATAGCCAAGCCCATGGCAGAATGCGCAACCCTTACCATGATGCAGCTTGAAGTCTTTAACTAGGTGCGGACGCCGGTTTTCGGGAATGGATTCAAGGATTTCAGCTATAAAAACAGCTTGCTTAGGGGTTGGGGCAATCTCTTCACTGCAATGAGTGCAGATGCGGCGAGCCAGCCGCTGGGCAATAATCAGCCGGATGGCCGAAGCAAACAGGGGATTGGTGCCAATCATATCCATCATGCGGCTAATGGCAGCCGCCGCGTTGGTGGCGTGAAAGGTTGAAAGGACCAAGTGGCCGGTCAAAGCGGCCTGTAAAGCGGTTTTGGCAGTATCAATGTCGCGAATTTCGCCGATCATTACCACGTTGGGGTCCTCGCGCATCACTGCCCGCAACCGTTCCGCGAAAGACTCCTTGTCCTCGGTGTGTACCGAGATCTGGCTGATTCCCGGCAGGTCATACTCCACCGGATCCTCTAGCGTGATAATCTTCACCTCCGGACTGTTGAGCTGGTTAATCAAGGCGTACAGCGTGGAGGTCTTGCCAGAGCCGGTTGGCCCCACCGTCAGCACCATCCCATTCGGGTGGCTTACCACCGCGTTGAGACGCTCGGTTTGGACTGGGGTAAAGCCTAGGTAGTCAAGCTGGAGGGTGCGGACCTCATTGTTGAACAGTCGTACCACAATCTCCTCACCGTGGAAGGCGGGAATGGTTTCAATACGCATGTTGATGGTAACAATCGTGGCTTGGTGGCTCATCAGATTGTAGCTAATCCGGCCACTCTGAGGAGTGTCCGAACCCCATTTAATCTCGGCTCGGGTTTGGAGGTCACTCAAGAAAATCTTGTAGCTTTGGAGCGAGACAATGGTAATGGGGTGCAGCACCCCATCCATGCGGAATCGAATTCTTGCCAACTCGCTTTGCGGCTCAATGTGGATGTCCGATGCGTCCAGCCAGAAAGCCAACTGAGCGATGTATTGAAAGGCGCGCTTGGGAGGCTGCTCCGACAGTTTTTGGCCAAACATCTCAAAGTTGCCGTCGCGCTCCTCTTGAAACATTTGGTAGTAGATGTGGTTGAGGATCCAATTATAACCGGTGCGTGAGATGGTTTTAAAGGTGAGCTGGACTCCTGGTAGCTGGCTTTGTAGCCCTGGCAGCAGGCTGCGGTCGGTTTGGCCGGTCAGTCCAAACTCAATACTCTTCTGGTTGTAGCGGTGTAGCGGGGCGATTTGGTATTGCCGCAGCACGTCTAGATCGATCTGGTCGGTCACGTTCTCAGCATGATCAAGGTCGCGGGTGTCATAGTAGGGGATACCGCTAGCCCGGGCGTTGGCAGCCGTAAGCTGCTCTTCCTTGGACCGCTCGTCTGGCTCCGGCTTTGGAGCTGCCGGCGGGCCGGCCGGCTTAGGAACCAAATTAGCTGGAGCCGGTGCGGCCGGAACAGGGG
>DATKHK010000013.1:0-20723 GCA_035510255.1 Saccharimonadales bacterium (SeqCode)
GTTGCCGATGGTAATGGCGTCCTTACCGGTTGAAGTGGCGGCCGCTCCAATGTTGATAGTGTTGGTCTTGCCGCTGGCTACGTTGCCGTCACCGATATCGATGGTTTCGCCGGCGGTTGACTGGCCAAAGGTCAAGGTGCCGGTGTTGACCGTTGAACCGACGGTGACGGTATTTACGTTAGTGGTACCGAGGGAGATAATGCCGCTGGTGGCCGCCTGCAACCCAATAGCGGTACCGCCGTTGCCGCCATTAATTAGGGTTACCGCTGTACCACCGGTATTGCCGAGGTCAAGCGTACTAGTCTGCGAAGTGGTGCCAACGCTGATAGTGCCGCTGGCTCCAACCTGCAGCTGGATGGCGGTTGCCCCAGTACCACCTTTAATTAATACAGCATTGCTGGCGGAACTGGTCGACCCAATGTTAACGGTTTGGGTGGCAGCACCGGTAGTAGTAGCAAGGTTAATGGTACTGGCGGTGGCGGTTGAGCCGTTTATGCCCAGGTTAACAATTGAGTTCAAGGTGTCAACATTTAACAGTGCGGCACCCGCGACATTGTAGAGGGCCAGGGCGCTAGTGGAGTTGGACTGATTTTGCAGCGCCAAGGGCGTGTTGATTACCGCGTTAAGCGATACCCCACCGAGGCCATACGGTGTAAGGGTAGAACCGCTGTCGAGCTCAACATCGTCGACCCAAAAAGTATGGGCGGCGGAGTCGTTATCGCGAATGAAGAAAGCGGTGCCGACCGTGGTAGTGATCGTTACCGTGCAGGTAAACTGGGTCCAGCCGGTAGTGGCCGGAACCGTTGTAGAAACGGCTGGGGCTAGCGTACAGGCGTTGTCACCGGCGGTATTGGTGATACCGGCTTGAAGGCCACCAGCGGCAAAGGTGCCGGAGGAGAGCTGAGCGGCGAAACCGATGGAATAAGTGCCATCGGCCAGGTTCAAGCCGGTATACTGCGCCCCATCATTGTTGCTGGTCGTGGTTGTAATCTTAAACGAAGCCACGCCAGTTCTTTGCTGGGAGGTATCGCGAATAATAGTGCCACTACCTTTGCCCGACCATCCGGCGGTATTTACCTCTGCACCGGGGTTAGGTAGTAGGTTGGTGTCGTTTGTGCTGACGGTAAAGATGTTGGCACCATTGGCGTCTTGGACTTGGAAGGCGGTAGAGGAGTTGGAAGCGTTTTGGAGGATTAGCGGGCTGCTAATGACGCCTCCAACTTGAATCTCACCTTCCTGGTAGGCGTTATTAGCATTGGCGTCGGTTTGAAGGGTGACTCCATCAACCCAAAGGTCGCGAGTGGTGGCGTCATTCTGCTTGATGTAGATGTAGTCACTGGAACTGAGTGTGGCACCGGTCTTAAAGGTTAACGAATAGTGGGTCCAGCCGTTACTCAGGACACTTTGAGAGGTCATCGAGAGACCGGCCACATCTTCGGCGCCACCGTTTTCGACATGGCCAAAGTTGAGTACGTTGCCGGGAGTGGCCGAAACCTTAGCGTCAAAATCAAGGGCGTAAATAGTGTTGGGGGTTAGCGCGCCGGTGACATACTTGAAACCTTGTCCGATACCGGTATTGGAACACTGGCCGCTGTATAGGCCGTTGAAGGGTGGGGTGGCGGCGGAGGTAACGGCTGACAGGCCACAACTCCCATCAGCCGACCATCCGGCGGTAGAATTGTTTTCGAAGCTCGGGTTGGTGATGAGGTTATTTAGGTTGTCATCGGCGGTGTCGACGGTGAGAACGTTGCTATCGTTCGCGTTTTGGACCTGGAGGGCGGTGGTCGTATTCGAAGGTGTATTAAGCAGAATCGGGCCGTAAACGTCCAAGCTGGTTACGGGATTGCCCGAGGTGCCGATATTAACGTTGTCGGTCCCCGCGCCGGCACCGATGTTAATGGTGTTACTGGTGCTAGAGTCGCCAACATTAATCGTCTCGGCGGCCGAGCCGGCACCAAGGGTGACGGTGGTAGCGTTGGTGCCGACGTCCACGGTGCCGGCACCGGCGGTGTCAAGACTGAGCGTGCTGCTACCGGCGGCTTGTATTGTCAGATTCCCCGCACTGGTACTCCAAGTACTGGCGGCGTTGGCGGTAATGTTGAGTGCTTGCGACGAGGCGCTTTGGAGCGTAGCGGTAGAGGGGCCACCGAACTGGAGCGAATTGCTGTTGAAGGTGTTGCTATCGTAGGTGCCACTAACGTTGATGTTGCCGGTCTGTTGGCTGCCGGGGCTGAGCTGCACCAGGCTGGATCCGAGCACGCCACCGACCGACTCGGCGTCGAAGGCGTAGGGTGCGGCCGCAAACTGGGTGAACGGCAACATTTCACCGTCGCCAGAGCAGGCCGAGAACGTGGCGCAGGAAGTATTGGTGTTGCCGATATTAATCGATAGCCACAGTGGTGTTTGGTTGAAGTTGACTTGGCTGTCGAGACTGCCTAGGGGGTCGCTGGCGGCACCGAGCATTACTGAGAAGTAGCCATTGGTAACGGTGACACCCTGGCTATTGTTGTTCAGCCAGTCCTCGGACCAGATGTTGGTGCCGCCACAGGGGGAGGTGCCACCGCCGACGCAGCCGGTGCCGCCTGAGTAAATTTTGAACTCAATGTTGTAGTTGCCATCCGGAACGGTCGCACCGGCCGAGTTGAGCAGCCGCGCCTGATAGTTGATCTCTTGGTTGATGCCAGAAGTGGCTTGGGCCGGTTGGGCTTCCGGCAATACAGCTGCCAGGCCGAGACACAGGCATACCAAAATTAGACCACGCCAAACCTTGGCTGGTGCAGTCGCTCTGGTTACGGTGGGATTATCCCGGAATCGTTTAATCACCCGCGTCGATAGCTACCTCACTGATCACCCATTACGTCATAAGCATAACAGGTTTGACCTGATGAGACAATCGGTTTAGAGGGAGGTTGGCGGAGGAGAAGTGGTGGGAGGTACCCGCCGCCGATCGTAGCGCTCACCCAGCCAAAAGCTAAAGACGGTCAGGCAGGCTATTAAGAACACCGGCCAAATAATCGCTAGTTTGTAAGCCGGCACAACCGGGACAGGAGGAATAGGTGCTACCGGTTTTACAGCGGCGGGACCGGCTACTGATACCGTGGTTTGGAAATAGGTCGTGAGTCCATCGGCGTCGCTGGCTATTAGCTTAATGACGAACTGACCGGCAGCAGCGTAGGTGTGTTGGACCGTGAAGACTCCCTTAATGGCCCGGCTTAATAGGGTTTGAGTACCGTCACCCCATTCAATTTGGACCGCGTAGGGGGCTGTGCCCCCCTCCAAGTCGCCATGTAGGGTAAAGCTTTGGCCAGATTGGACGCCGTCAAATCGATACGGCGCCGCTACCGTAAACTGGTTGCTAGAGCCGGTTGAGGGGCTGCCGGTTGCGGCGGCGGAGCTTGCACTCGCCGTCGGCGTAGTGGCTGATGCCGTTTGAGGGGACGTGGCGGCCGGTTGATAGGTGATAATAACCGTGTTTGAGGTCGGACCACTCTGGTTCAAGCCATCAAGATGGTAGGCCTCTAGCGCATTGGTGCCGGTGGACAAGCTGATGGTCAGGCTGAACGCGCTGTTCTGATCGCACAGGGCTGAGCCGCGGCCAACCTGGTTGTCGGTAACCACCACGGTCAAATCGGTGGTGCAAGTACCGCTAACCGTAATCTGCTGGCTGCTTACCTGTGTGTTCGTGACCGGAGCGGTAATTACCGGTGCGGTGGCGGGAGGCGCCCCGGTGACAATCCCGTTAATCGTGATACTTCCGGAATCGGCGTTACCGGGGAAGGCTACCGCCAGGGTCGTAAACACCACGACCAAGCCCACCATGGCTAGAAGAGCTGCTAGACTGCCGTAGGAAGTGTGACGGTGTGGCAGTAGCCTAGCACTATGGCGATGGGGGCTGAGCCGCAACAATCCGTTTGGCCGCACACGCCCTCTCTAGGAGCGCTTTGCGCGTTCAATAATGTGACGGTTATAGCGTCGGAGGGCCTGGCGTGCAAGGTAGAGGGCGGCAATCACCAGCACTACGATGATGAGGATTAGCTTCCATGGGATCACCCAGAATGCCATAGACGCGTTTAAGGTTTTGTGGCTGTCGCCGTAAACCACGCTATAGCTGGCGTGGTAGCGGCCAAACAAGTGGCGCTGATTCAGGGTTTGGTCAAATCGCCGGATACTGGCTGGCAGGATGTTGCCGCCCAAGCTGTTGACAGCCAGGTAGGCGATCCGATGGTTAAACATGTTGTAAACGCTGACATGGCCAACCGGCTGCACATGGACATCGCCGCCGTTGTGGATCCGCTCACTTAGGGTGAGCGGCCCATACTCAAACAAGCTGTGCTTGTGACCGTTCTGGCTGGCAAAGAACTCGGTGTTGCTCAGGTTTTCGGTAATTTTTCCGGCTACGCGCATGAGTATTAGCGCGCCGAGGCTAGCCGATAGCGATACACCAGTACCGCTCAAGGAGGGGGGTAGCCCGGTAAAGCGAATTACGCCGTAATGGCCACCTGGTTCGGCGTTGGCCGGTACCATAATCGGAATTGATAGGGTCTGTATCTGTTGAGGTTGCAGCGTTAGCGACGGAACATTGCTGATCCAGTATTTCAGTGAGTAGCGGGTAGCACCGGTCTCGTCGAGCAAAATCTCCGGGTCACCGGTCTCGTTTTTGGCGCCAAAATCATCGGCCTGACCGGTAACGATCAGCGGGCCGGAGGTGATATCGCGTAGCGTAATCTTGACGTTAACGGTTTGACCAGGGTTGGCGTTCAGTTCTATCACTGGCGGCGAGATCTCTAATCCCTGCCCTGGCGCACTAGAAGTCGAACTGCTGGCAGCCTGAGCTGGCAGAGTGGGTAGCAGCATAGCTAGGCCGACTAGAAGAAAGCGTAAGGGTTTCATTGGTATATATTGTATCAGAACGTGGCCGTACAGATATAGGTGAAGTTGGCGGTGTAGGCGCCAGCCGCCTGGGAGCCGGGAACGTTTACCAGGTAATCAACGGTAAAGGTATTGGCGTTGGTGGCGGCGGCAGCGGTGGCCACGGTGTCGCCGGTATAGAAGCGGAAGTTGTTCTGGGTTCCATAGTTGGTGCCATAGGTGCCGGAGCCGCTACCGCTCACGGCTGCACCACCAGAGGGCGAGGTGTTGTTGACGAGATTCATGCCAAACTGGGCGGTGCCAACACTCGAAGTTGTGGCGCTACCATTGGCACTTTGAGTGCCCATAGCCGCGATCGAGGGTGTACCGGCACACCCGCTACAAATCGGCGGAGAGCCAGAAACGGTAATCGCGTACCCACTAGCGCCGTTGGTAGAGGCGGCCATTACCGAAGTACCGGTGGTTGCGGCCGAGGTGGAAAAGTTCCCGAGCGCAACTGTACTACCGGAGATTGTGCCACAGTTTTGGCCGGTAATGGAGGTGCCGGTACAAAACGTCAGCGCTTCCGCCATGGTGCCGGTCAGTTGAATTTGGGTGGCGGTGCTAGCCGCCACGGTGCCGGTGTCAAGCGGACCAGTGCTCCAGTTGCTGCCAGAATAGGTTGTGATGAGGGCATAAAAAGTAGTGTTCGTCGCAGTGGGGTTGGTGACATTGCCAAAGGTGATTGTCTGAGAGCCAGAAGGATCGGTGCTGTTGCTGGCGTCAGACAAGCGCAAATGACCTGCGGTCGCGGTACTTACCGTCCACCCCGAGGCTGCGCCCAGACCGGTGGGTTGAGAAGCTAGGGTTGAGGAGCTATTGACAAAGCCTGATGGCGTACAACTGCCGCCGGCAGTAGATGTACATATGTCGATATCGACCGATTGTATGGCCGTTCCGGTGGTTGGCAGGGTGAAGTTGAACGTATAGGTTACTCCGGTGGCTCCACCGTTTGAGTTGCTAAGTGTTAGCGAGCGGCCGGTGATCTGGGCTGCCGATGTTGGCAGCGGCGCGACCAAGGCAATCAGAATAGCCAGGATACCACCAATCCTCGCGGCTAGTTGGAAATGGTGGGAGAAAGCTTTCATCGCTTAGAAGGTAGCGGTACAAATATAGGTTAGTGTGGTGGAGTAGGCGCCGGCGGTCTGGTTGGCGGGAATGTTGGCAAGGTAGGAGACTGTGTACAGGGTATCGGCGGTAGTGCCTGAAGCCGAAGCGATTTGCGTCAGGGTGCTGGCGACAAAAGAGAAGGTGTTGGCGGTGGCATAATTGGTCGAGCCGGTACCGGTGCCCCCGGAAGGGGCCGCGCCGACCGTTGGCGAGGTATTATTCGCCACATTAATGCCAAACTGGGCACTGCCGGTGGAAGAGGTCGCACCGGTAGTACCGGTAGCGGCAATGGTGCCCGCTCCGGCTAAGGTCGCACCGGTATACTGAATAGTATAGCCAGTAGTGGCGTTGGTGCCGGCTATCAATACCGATGTACCGGTGGTAGCTGCACTACTGCTTAGGGCGCCTAGAGAAACTGTGGTACCGCTACCGCCACCACAGGTTGAGCCGGTCTGGAAGGCGCAGAAATCAAGATTTTCACTAACGCTGGCGGTAACACTGATCTGATTAGCTACCGCGCCAGCGACCGTACCGGTATCGATTGGTGTCGTCCAAGCCGAGTCAGAATAGGTGGTGATAAGGACGTAGAAAGGCGCTACCGTCGAGGGGTTGGTCACACTGCTAAAGTTGACGGTGATGTTGGCGCTGGGACTGCCGGTGTTGGAGGCGTTGGCAATCTTAAGCGTGCCGTTGGTCGTAAAGGTTCCTGTCCAGGTACCGCCGGAACCCAGGTTGGAGGTGCTGCTTAGGGTGGCGCTGGTGGATGTTAATCCAGTGGGAGTGGTGCAGGTGCCGGAAGAGGCAGTGCAATACTGGAAGGTCGCCGACTTGATCGTTGTACTGCTTGGTACGGTGAATTTATAGTTGTCGGTAGTCGACGTGCTGGCCACCGAGGTCCCCAGCGTTAAGCTGCGACTGGTAATCTGCGAGGCCGAAGCTGGCAGCGCAGGTAGTAGGCTAAGTAACAGTACCCCAACCGCCAATCGGGCAGCTAGCTTGGACAGGTTGGGTAATGGAGGCGGTTTCAGAGTGATTTTTTTCATACTGTCTCAGCTTAATCTCAAGATTGTAGAGGATTATAGTATATAACCATAACCATTATTGCAAGAGTACCATTGACCTTGTGCTTGGTCAATGGATTATCTACCTTTTATCAGCATTAATCTTGATGATGTGAACGTGGCCTAGTATGTGCCGGTGCATATCAGGGTCAATGGGCCAGTATAGGTTCCTGTGGGCGTAGTGGTAGAGGCGTTGACGATATAAGAGATAGTGAAGTTGGTTTGGCCCGAGCTTTTGGGGGCCGAAGCAATCGTATCGCCACTATTATATTTATATGAGTTTTGTGTGCTATAGCCAGTGGCAGCTACCCCTAGGCCGCCGCTGGGGTTGGTGCCAACACTTGGCGTAGTGTTGGCTTTTAGGTTGATGCCGAACTGCTCGGTGCCAATTGTGGAAGCGCCGCCGCTCATAGCGGCGAAGGTGTGGCTGCCATTGGTGGGAGGTGTTCCCGATATCTGAACGATATAGCCATAACTGGTGTAATCGATGACATTGAAGGTCGAGGTGCCGGTTACGGTGGCGGTTGTCGAAAGGTTGCCGAAGTTAATACTAGTGCCACCACTGACCGCAAAACTCAATGCCGGATCATGGGTGGTCTCATAGCCACCATTTATTTGATAGTTGGTTGAGCTACTGTTGCCCCCGGCTGGGTATTGGCCACCTACTGCCGGCGCGCCCACCGATGCGGAGGATTTGTAGTTGGTTGAGCTGCTATTAATACTGCCGCTGCCGCCCAGGACGCTTTCAGTTATTTGGTAATTGGTTGATTTGGCAGCCTGCGCCGGTGACAGCTGCCACCCGATCGCGCAACCGATTGCCACTACTAGTACTCCAATGCGTCGCATGCTCTAATTATGACCGTAAATCGGATGACACGCAAAATGGTTATGATGATGCGCGTTGACAAAGCCAGATTTATGACCCAGCCTATATATAGTGGACAGCGCGCCCTAAACCTTGACAGTACGGCCCGATTCATCCTGAGGAGCGAGGTGCTTGAAGGCAGCGCTTCACTCCTCAGGATGAAGCTATCCTTGGGGGAGCAGTATTGTATTCGGCTGGCCAAAGGAGGTATTGAAGACCACCCACAGCTACCAGGAATACAGCAGACCTCCCTATAAGCGGCGTGCAGCCGGTGAGGCCTGCAACTATAGGCGATACAGTAGTCTCTCGTGGCGTGAGGTAAGCCGTCTCTTTGCTCCACGCCCATGATGGCAGTCCCTGTGTGTCCATTCGGGACCCTGGCCGCTGCCATTGTATTCGGTTCGGGGGTGTAGCACATACAGCTCCGTGCCAAAACGGCGTTACTCAGCGCTGTTTGAGGTCCTTTCCGCACGGCTGGGGGTGGTGGCGGTGGCGTTTACCACTACCACCTCCAGCAGTTTTTCACCCACTTCACATAACCGGCTTGCCCCGTCAGCCTTTCAAAGCGATCATATGATCGCTTTTTTACTACTCTAGGGCTAGCTGCTTCCCCGATCGCTCTGGCGGTACGGTACAATGGGGTAAGAGGAGGCTGTATGCTAGATGACGCCAAGTACATTGCCCAATTTGATCGCAGTAACACCCTTGCTATAATCGCCGGCCAAGCCGACCAGCTGCGTGAGCAGTTTGAGTTTGATGTACCGCAAGTGGAAGAGCTGCAGCAAGTCGTACTAGCCGGAATGGGCGGCTCGGCTTTAGCGGCTGAGTTTGTGCGCAGCTGGCTGAGTGACCGCCTTCCTATGCCGGTTGAAATTGTGCGTGGGTATGAGCTACCGGCGTATGTTGGGGCGCATAGCTTAGTAATTGTTTCTAGCTACTCGGGTAACACCGAAGAGACATTAGCCTGTCTGGAGCAGGCCAAAACCAGCGGCGCCGGGATTGTCGTTATGACCTCTGGCGGCAAGCTAGCGGAACATGGTGAGGAGTACAGCTTCATTAAAATTCCGGCTGGGCTGCAGCCGCGGCTAGCAGTGCTGTACGGCGTTAAGGCTCTTGCCACACTGCTGGAGCAGCTTGATCTGGCTGAAGGGCTGGTGGCCGAGCTCGAAGCTGCCGCCGAGTGGCTGCTGCATGAAGCGACCTATTTTATCTCTAATGTGCCCAAGCAAGATAACGCTGCCAAGCAAATTGCCGAGAAGCTGGTCGGCCATCCGGTGGTAATGTACGGCGGCCCGACCTTAGCGATGGCAGCCATGAAGTGGAAGATCGACATCAACGAAAATGCCAAGAACCAAGCCTTTTACTATGCCTTGCCGGAGTTCAACCACAATGAATTTCAGGGCTGGCCGCATCCCAAGGACAGTTTGCTGAGAGTCGTGGAGCTGCGCTCTAGCCTTGACCATCCGCGCGTTGCTCAGCGCTTTGAGGTGAGCAACCGTCTGCTTTCGGGCATCATGCCGGCCCCGATTATCGTTGAAGCGCAGGGCGAAACCAAGCTTCAGCAAATGCTCTGGACCATCCTGCTGGGCGACTTCATGACCGCCTACCTGGCGTTTCTCAACCAGGTCGATCCCGGTCCGGTGGAGCTAGTAGAGAAGCTAAAGAAAGAGCTGGGATAACTGCCACTATTTGGTTGAGAGGTGGGTGTGGCCAAAGCGATCGGGATACTTTAAGCCAAAGCCCAGCATACGGTCGAAGCCGATGTGAGCCAGCCAGATCATCGCTAGCGAGTCCAGCCATACTAGTTGGTTGCTGAGCAGCCCCAGCGCGGCGCACAGCAAGGGTAGGGTGAAGCTGTGGAAGATGTTATAAACTACGGCACCGACGCGCGGACCAGCCAGATAGCCCAAAATTGAAAGGTCAAAACTGAAAAACAGCAATACAAACAGCCAGGTGTTGCCATGGAGTATCAGGTAGAGGGCGGTCATCGCCACAAACAGGAGGGCCGCTTCGACTCGCTGGAACCAGATTGGGAGATTACGCATCAGTCTTCCTTATACCTATTGCTACTATCATGCGCCCCGAGGCTTTGCTATCGCGCCGGTAGGAGTGGAAGTGGGTGTCGGCCATGGTGGAGCGGGGGTCGGACGCAATATGGTTGGCCGCTACGCCCGCGGCCAGCAGCTGGTCATGTACGACTAGCTTATTATCAAACCAGTCTTTGGTATCGGACTTTCGGGTGCTGTATTTGGGGCCAAACTGCTCTGAGACCTCGTGGCCAACCTCGTACTCATCAGCGGTCGGGGCGGGCGAAAGGTAGGCGATCAGGTCGGCGGGCGTACTATCGTATCTATCCGCCAAAGTCTGGACCGTTTTTCCGACAATATTCTTGGCTGAACCCCTCCAGCCGGAGTGGATTGCCGCTATGGCGTGATGAGTGGGGTCGTATAACAGGACAACTATGCAGTCGGCTACCGCCGCGCCGATCAGCCAGCCCGGCCTGTTGGTGATTAGCGCATCGGCGACCGGTCGGCTTGTGGTGTCATAGTCGCTAGTGACCTCGACCACGGTATCGCCATGTTCCAGCCGGGGGAAGGCCAGCCGCTCAGCCGGAAAGCCTGCCGCCGCCGCCAGCGCCACCCGATTAGCGGCCAGTGTTTGCTCATCGGTGGCGTATAGCATCGAAAAGCCGCCGGGTTGGCTGGTGTCCCGTAAGCTATGGATAGCTACAACCTCCGGAAATGCATCAAACGCTGTCGGCTGGAACCACCGGTTTTCGGTCTGGTTACTCATACCTCAAGGCATCAATCGGTTTCATGCGAGAAGCTTTAATCGCCGGCGCAATACCAAACACAATCCCGATCACCGCCGAGATAATCGTGGCTGTCGCAATGGTACCGACAGTAAACACTGGCGTTAGCTTGGCAAAGTGGCCCACGGCATGACCCAAACCATAGGCAAAGGCAACTCCCAGCATCCCGCCAATGACTGTAAGCACGACCGCTTCAATCAAAAACTGGCTTAACACCATGCCGCTGGTTGCGCCCAAGGCTTTGCGCAAACCGATCTCTCGCGTCCGCTCAGTAACACTGACCAACATAATGTTCATGATGCCAATACCGCCCACCAACAGCGAAATGCCGGCAATCGCCGAAATCGCGCCGGTTAGGGCGTCAAAGATTGTATTAAAGGTATTCAAAATGTCCTGCTGGGTTAGCACGCTGAAATCGTCCTGGCCACCGTGGTTAGCCTTGATCTCGTTGGTTAGGTCGTTGACGGCCGGCTGGACGTCGTCCTTGCTTTTAGCCTGCGCCAGAATGCGGTAAATCTGCAGGGTGCTGCCGGTTAATGTTTTGGCGGTATTGGTTGGAATGAGCGCAATATCATCGAGGCTAGAGGTGGCGCCAAAGCTGGAGCCGCCTTGACTAGCCTGACTCGATGCCAGCACACCTACCACCGTAAAGCTGTGGCCGCGCAGGGTAACCGTTTTGCCAATCGCGTTGGTGCCGCTGCCAAACAGGGTATTGCTGGTGTCGGAGCCAATCACCGCTACGTAGCTATCGTTGTCAGCCGCGGTCAAAAAGCGGCCACTACCCAGCTTTTCGCTGGGATCGGCTTTAAGAAAGTCCGGAGAGGTAGCCATAATTAAGGCCGAGGGATCCTGGGTGGTACCGCGTTCCACAATGCCGCTAATCAGCGATAGCGGCGCCACTACCGATACATGGCTGTCGTTTTGGACGGTCGTAATATCTTGTTCGGTGAGAGTTGAGGTGCCCAGGCTGGAGGCAAAGCCGCCACCACCACCTCCGCCGCCGCCACCGGCCTTTGAACCCGAGCTTGAGCTGCTAATACCGGTTTTGCCAGATGTAATTACCAGCACGTCGGCGCCTAGGTTCGAAACCTCTTGGGTGACGACCTGCTTTAAGCCCTGCCCTAGGCTATTAATGGCCACCACTGCGCCCACGCCAATAATAATGCCAAGCATGGTTAAGAAAGTCCGTAGCTTGTTGCCGGCGATTGAGCGCAACGCCATGCTGATATTTTCGAAAATCATAGCACCCTCCGCTGTTTGGTCGGCGCTGGCAGTGCGGCAGTGGCGGGCTTGGGAGCCTCAGCTTTTGGTGCGCCATCATGGATGATCCGTCCATCGCGTAGCTCAATGATACGGTCGGTGTGGTCGGCAATCTCGGGGTTGTGGGTCACAATCACAATGGTGTTACCGGCCCGGTGCAGAGTTTGCAGCTGGTCTACAATCGCGTCGCTGGAGGCGGTGTCGAGATTGCCAGTAGGCTCGTCGGCCAAGATTAGGCGCGGCCGGTTGGCCAGCGCCCGGGCGATCGCTACCCGCTGGCTCTGGCCGCCGGAGATTTGGTTCGGCCGGTAGTTCGCGTGATCACCAATGCCAACAGTTTGCAATAACTCCAACGCCCTGGCTTTACGCTTGCGGCTGGGCACGCCGGCATAGGTCATCGGCAACATCACGTTTTGTAAGACATTCAGCCGGGCTAGAAGGTTAAACGATTGGAACACAAATCCAATACCGGTACGCCGCTCTTCGGCCAGCTGGCGGTCGCTGCGGTCGTCCATACGTTTACCTTCGAGCAGATAGGTACCGTCGGACGGTACATCTAACAGTCCCAAAATATGCATCAACGTTGACTTGCCCGAGCCGGAGGGCCCGATAATTGCTATAAACTCACCCTCGTTGATTTCCAGGCTAATGCCCTTTAGCACCTCAGTCACGGTGTCGCCGGTTTTATAGCGCTTCTTAATGTCGGTTAGTTCGATTAGAGCCATGACTGCATTGTAGCGGGTTTCACAGGAATTTAATATTTGCTGATTATAGTAATCGTTGTCTGGTGGACGCTCAGGTGTCACGGGGCTGGGCTGGTGTCAGGATCTGCCTCAGAACCGGACCCTCCGGGTTCGACTCCCGGCAGCTCCACCAGATATAATAAATAGCAAAAAGAGCAGCCTCTTGGCCACTCTTTTTGCCTCAGAATACTCAAATAGTACTATGCTACCCTACCCAAATCAAGCTGCTCGCGCTATAATTTGCGGGTTCGGAGAGGTGGCCGAGTGGCTGAAGGCGCACGCTTGGAAAGCGTGTATGCGGGCAACCGTATCGTGGGTTCGAATCCCACTCTCTCCGCCAGCAATTATTACCCTCTTATGCTTGCCGGTAGCACTGATTGCTTTCATTATGGGATCAGCAGTGCTTACTGAGTTGACCTCGACAATTCGTAAAGGAGGAACGGCGATGACGCAGCATCGCGTCACATTCCAACCAAGTCCGGAACTTCAGACGCTACTTGCCGAGCTAGAAAGCGGACTTGGTTCATTTGGGCTGTTTCTGCCACTATTTGGTTACCAAAAAGCTGTCGATCGGGGCGAGATTGCTCCTGGCGACCCACTACCGATCAACTGTGGTAATTCTGGTACGACTATGCGGCTGCTGCCCGGCTGGCTGGCCGGACAAGGCCGTTTCTATGAGGTGGCCGGAGCAATGGGTCGGGACAAGATAAGGCGCATGATTGAACTGCTGGAGGCCGAGCTGCCGGAGGGTCACTTTGAGCTATCTCTGGAGGCGTAAGGCAAGCTATGGGGCTTGGAGAAGGGGTCAGGTGACCGTCAGTCTCCAGGCCCCTTCTTTATGAGTATAGGCACAAAACTCTTTTCAAGCAGGTCTGGTATAGTATGAAATATGAATCCAGCTATTATTCAGCAGTTTCAATCACTGGTGGCGGCCGGCAAAAACGCCGACGAGATCCGGGCGATTTTAATCGGCGAGGGCGTCAGCGAGCAAGATGTGAGCAGCTTACTTAACACGCCGCCCGCCACCCCGACCGCAGCTCCGGTTACGCCCGTTACACCGGGAGTACCACCCGTGGCGCCGTCCGCTCCGCCGCCTCAGCCAGCGCCCAGTCAGGCTCCAAGTGGCGGGAGCTTGCCTGACTACATTCTAATTACCAAAGACTCCGGCATGAACCGAGAAAGCCTAAGGACCTTCCATATTAGTGATGGTGCCCAAGTGCTGTATGTCGTAAATTTGTCGGGTAAATTTCGGATCGACATCTATCACGATGAAGCCAAAACCAGCTTGGCTTTTAGCCTTGACTCCAAATCCTTTAAAGAAAAGATGTCCAACAAGTATGACGTTATTGATGCTTCCGGCACCGTGCTGGGCGCGGTTAAGGCCAAGGTCCTTGAATCAATGGTGACCGAAAAGTGGGAAATACTGGATGCGGCCGATAATCAGATTGGTACGGTTGAGCAGGCCATGGCTAGCGCCATGCTCGGGCGGCTTATGCCAGGGGTTGAGCAGTCGTACACCGCCACTATTAACAATCAGGTCTTATGTAGCTATCAGTTAGCTAATAAGGCTGGGGCGATGGGAACAATGGCTTCATTTGGCCTTGGTTTGCCGCAGCTGAATATGGACATACATTACAGCCCAAATATAACCGATGGTCTGACCCGTTTGCTGGGCCTTGCCGTTGGTGTGCTATTAGGTACTGAGTTTGGCGAACGCCGGTAATCGATAGTGACGGTATATGCCATCCTCAACCCAGCCCAAACCGTCTCCCAAAAAACCGCAGCCTAATATCTTCGAAGGCATTAGTGTTTTGGGGTTAGTGAGTACGGTGGCGTGGCAGGCGGCTGGCCCAATGCTAGTTTTGGGTATTGGCGGCGCGCTGCTTGATAGGCGCTTGCATACTACGCCCCTGCTCCTGCTACTTGGCATAGCCGCCTCGGTTGCGCTATCATATGTACTCGTGCGAGACACCGTGCGCCGCTTGCAGCGGCACGTTGATGAGCTGGTACGCCAAGGAGTTATTAAACCCTAATGAATATAAAAGAATGATAAAAGTCGATATTAGTTTACCTTCGCAAACCGTCTTTCATGTCGGTTCGTTTGCTGTTACCAACTCAATTTTGGCCGGCACTATCATTACTATCCTGCTGGCCGTCGTTCTCATCACGGTTGCCCGCCGCACGGTGATGGCCCCCAGCAAAGGCCTGGGTTTTCTGGTGGAAAGCGCGGTTGATATCATTATTGACCAAATGGCGACGGTGTTTGGCAGCCGTGAGGTGGCACTGAAGTATTTCCCGCTGATTGCCACCTTTTTCTTTTTTATTTTGTTCAATAACCTTATTGGCCTTCTCCCGGGTTTTAGCGACATTGTTATCCATACCGCCGCCGGCCCCGTGCCGGTCTTTCGCCGGACCACCTCCGATCTCAACACCACCCTGGCCCTAGCCCTAATCTCATTTTTCCTAACCGTCGCCTTTGGCTTTAAGCAGCTTGGATTTAAAGGAACGTTTAAGCGCTACTTTCACGGCCCGGTCTGGATGTGGGGGATTGGCGTAATGGAATTAATCCTGGAACTCACCAGAATTATCTCGTTTTCTTTCCGATTATTTGGTAATATCTTTGCAGGTGAGGTGTTACTCATCGTCATAAGCGCGCTGGTACCGATCATTGGACCAACGCCCTTTTTGGGTTTTGAGATATTTGTCGGTGCCGTGCAGGCCTATGTGTTCAGTATACTAACGCTCGTATTTATTAGCTTGGCGATTACGCCGGTGGCGGACGAGCATTAAGAAATAAGGAGTAGATAACTAACTATGTCGTACGCCATAGATCCCGCTCAAATGCAAAATCTGGCTGCTGGTCTCACCGTGGCTATCGGTGCTATTGGCCCCGGTATCGGTATCGGTTTAATTGGCGCCAAAGCCATTGAGGCGGTTGGCCGTAATCCTGAAACCCAAGGCCGGGTAACCAGCCTGATGATTCTGACCATCGCCTTTACCGAAGCCCTGGCCATCTTTGCCCTGGTCTTCGGGTTTATTATTAAGTTTCTCGGGTAGCTGATGCCGGTTCCGGTTCTTTTTGCGGATGCCTCCGGGCTTGGTGCGCTGGGTATTAATCTGCCGGCGCTCATCTTTGAGCTCATTAACTTCGGTATTCTGTACTGGATTCTGAAGCGCTACGCCTACGGCCCAATCGTTACCATATTGGAGCGCCGCCGTAAGCACATTGAAGATAGTTTAAAGGCGGCTGAGGCGGCCCAGGCTGAACGGGCAGCTATCTTGCAAGAGCATCAGGAAATGATCGCCAAAGCCAAAACCCGGGCAGCGGAAATTGTTTCGGAAGCCCGGGGCGACGGCGAAACCAAAAAAGCTGCAATTATCACTGAGGCCGAGAAAACCGCCGAGCATATTGTTGAACAAGCCAAGCGTGAAACCGAACGCCAGCTAAAGGCGGCCCATGACCAACTGGCTGGTGAGGCACGGCAGTTGGTGGTAGCCGCTACCGCCCGTCTCATCGACGAAAGGCTGGACGCCGAGCGCGACGCTAAGCTGGTCGAGCGGGCACTGGAAACCGCGGGTGGGCGTCGTGGCTAAAGTTAGTTATCGGCGCTTAGCCGTTGCTATGGTAGAGCTGCTCGACGACCATGATGTGGCCGAGGTGGCCACGGCCGCAGTGCAGCTGTTGGCGGCCAGTGGCACCAAGCCGGAGCTCGAGCGGCTGCTACCGGAAGTTGAACGGGAGCTATCGCACCAGCGCCATTATGTGGTGATCCACGCGGTGACCGCCCGTGAGCTGCCGGCAGAGGTGATGCAGAAACTGGCGGCCGAGCTGACCAAGCGCCTAGGCGGCACCAGTTATGAGCTGGATACCAAGGTTCAACCCGATCTCTTGGGCGGGGCGCAGCTGGTGACCGCCGATGCCAGCCTGGATCTTAGCCTCCGCAGCCGACTAGAAAGCCTAAGGACTTAACCATGACAAAACTATCACTCGCCGAAATTACCGCCGAACTCCAAACTGCTATTACCAACCTGCCGGCTACCGCTGAGCTGAAAGGCCGGGGGGTCGTGTCTCGTCTGGGCGATGGAGCCGTTACCATTCACGGCCTGCCCGAAGCCCAGTTGGGCGAGGTGCTGGAGCTGAAAACCGGCAGCGAGACCGCCAACGCTCTGGTGCTCAACCTGCTTGAAGACGAAATCGGCGCGGTGCTACTCGATGAAAATGAGGCTATTGGTGCCGGTGCCGAGGTTACTCGGACCGGCCGCCAGCTTAGCGTGCCGGTTGGCGACGGCCTGCTCGGTCGGGTGATTGATCCGCTTGGCCGGCCGCTCGATGGACTCGGTGCAATTAAGGCCAAGACAACCCATCCGATTGAGAGTCCGGCGCCTGACGTCATGAGCCGTAAGTCGGTTCACGAACCGGTGGCTACCGGCATCCTCGCCATTGACGGTATGACACCGATTGGTCGTGGTCAGCGCCAGCTGATTATCGGCGACCGCCAGACCGGCAAGACCGCCATCGCGCTTGACACCATGCTTAATCAGGTGCGGCAGCAGACCGGTATTATTTCGATTTACATCGCCATCGGCCAAAAGCGCAGCACGATTGCACAGTTGGTGGAGCGCCTGCGCCAGGATGACGCGCTGGCCCAAAGCATTATTGTGGCCACCTCGCCGACCGACCCGGCCACCCTCCAATACCTGGCGCCCTACGCCGGCGCGGCGATTGGTGAGCACATCCGCGATAACGGTGGCCATGCCCTGGCGATCTATGATGACCTTACCCGCCATGCCCAAGCCTACCGTCAAATGTCGTTGCTCTTGCGGCGTCCGCCCGGCCGCGAAGCCTATCCCGGCGATGTGTTTTATCTTCACTCTCGTTTGCTAGAGCGGGCCGCCAAGCTCAACGATGCGCTCGGCGCCGGTTCGCTGACAGCGCTGCCGATTATTGAAACCCAAGCCGGTAACATTTCGGCCTACATTCCGACCAACGTTATCTCCATTACCGATGGGCAGATTTTTCTTACTAGTGATCTCTTTAACCAAGGCATTCGGCCGGCTATTGATGTTGGTAACTCGGTGAGCCGGGTTGGTGGCGCCGCTATGCCCAAGGTAATTAAAAAGCTGGGCAGTCCGCTGCGGGTTAGTCTGGCGCAGTACGCCGAGGTAGCGGCCTTTACCCAGTTTGCTAGCGATCTTGACGAGGACACCCGGGCCCAGTTGGAGCGCGGCCAGCGCCTCACCGAGCTACTCAAGCAGCCGCAGTTCCAGCCGCTGAGTGTTGCCGAGCAAGCTATTCTACTGTTGGCCGGTACCACCGGTCCGCTCGATGCGGTGCCGACTGCCGAGGTTCTCGAAGCCCGTCATAGCCTCATCAAGGAGCTGGGCAAGCACGATAAGCTCGTCAAAGCCTTAAACGGTGGCGATGAGTTTAGTGATTCCCTGCAGGAAGCTATGAAAAAGGTAATTACAATTGGTCTTCAAGATTTTGTGACCAGCAAGGAGCCTGCGTAAATGGCTCAGCTCCAAGTGCTTCGACGACGCATCCGTTCGATTAGCAACACCCGCCAGACCACCAAAGCAATGCAATTAGTTGACGCGACCAAGCTGCGCCGGGCTCAAGCCGCTGCTAGGCGCTCGCATGACTACATTGAGGCTACTTTGGCCACTCTCCAGCGTTTGCTCAGTACCGAAATTGATCAAAGCGAGCTCAGGCTGTGGCGCCGCACCAAGATTCAGACGGTAGCAATTATCGCGATCGCTTCCGATCGCGGACTGGCCGGTGCCTATAACCACAACATTGCGGCTAGGCTGGGCCAGCAAGTTGCCAAGTATCAAGCCGCTGGTATTGCGGTGAAGGTGGTCGCCATTGGCGCGCAAACCGTTCGCATGGCCAAGCATTTACACGATGTGACGGTGCTGGAAAGCATTACCGGGCGTGCCACCGACCCGGGCATTGCCGATGTCCGTCCGCTGGCCGAAAAGCTGCGCGAAGAGTACGCTGCCGGCAACATTGATGCGATCGAGGTCATTTACACCCACTCGCAGTCGGCGCTTAAGCAGGAGGTGCGGGTTAGCTCCATCTGGCCGGTCAAGCTGGATGAGAATGAGCCTGCGTCGCGCGAGACATCTCCGGCTGCGGAACTCGCCTTCGGCTCAGACAGTCCTCGCTCGAAGGATGCTCGCATCGACGCGTCTCATTCTCACGTCCAAACCCTGCTGGAGCCCAGCCCCGAAGAGGTGGTTAGCGCCGTCTTGGCGCGGCTGTTTGACGCCGCCGTGCTCAACGCTGCCCAGGAAGCTGGTGTTAGTGAGCACGCTATGCGGATGCTCGCCATGCGCAACGCCACCGATAACGCCAGCGACCTGATCGACACCCTGACCCTGCAAGTTAACACTATCCGCCAGGCCGACATCACTCAGGAAATTGCGGAAATTACCGGCGCGGCCGCCGCCATTGAGGAACAATAGGAGATACATTATGGCTGAATCCACTACCAAACCGACCACCAAACCCGCTATCAAGACCACCGGCATTATTGCGCAGGTAATGGGCGTGGTCGTCGACGTCGATTTTACCGGTAAGCTGCCGTCTATCTACAATGCACTGGAAATTGAACATGAGGGTTCGGTGTTGGTGCTTGAAGTGGCCCAGCACCTCTCCGGCCGCACTGTGCGGGCAGTGGCTATGGGTTCCACCGATGGGCTCAGCCGCGGCCAGGCGGTACGCGATACCGGAGGCTCGATTAGCATCCCAGTAGGGGATGACACCTTGGGGCGAATGTTTAACGTAACCGGTTCTCCCATTGACGGTAAGCCGGACAAGTTTAAGCGCCGGGCCTCAATCCACCGCGAGGCGCCGTTGCTCACCGAACAGTCCGGCCGCCAGGAAATCTTTGAGACCGGTATTAAGGTGATTGACTTGATTGCGCCGGTCGCCAAAGGCGGCAAGGTTGGCCTGTTTGGTGGTGCCGGTGTGGGCAAGACCGTCATCATCCAGGAGTTAATTCACAACATTGCTACCGAGCATGGCGGCAAGAGCGTCTTTGCTGGCGTTGGTGAGCGCACCCGTGAAGGCAATGACCTCTACTACGAAATGAAGGAATCGGGCGTACTGCCCAACGCCGCCCTGGTCTTCGGCCAGATGAATGAGCCGCCCGGTGCCCGTCTGCGGGTAGCCCTCTCCGGTGTCACCTTGGCCGAAGCCTTTCGCGACCAGGGTCAGGACGTGCTACTGTTCATTGATAATATTTTCCGTTACACCCAGGCCGGTGCCGAAGTTAGTGCCTTGCTTGGCCGGCTGCCCAGTGCTGTCGGCTACCAGCCCACTCTGGCTCAAGAGATGGGCCAGCTCCAGGAGCGCATTACTAGTACCACCACCGGCTCGATTACCAGTGTTCAAGCCGTCTATGTGCCGGCTGATGACTACACCGATCCAGCGCCGGCTACCACCTTTGCCCACCTCGACTCCACGGTGACATTGGCCCGCGGCCTAGCTCAGCAAGGACTGTTTCCGGCGGTCGACCCGCTTGATTCCACCAGCACCATGCTCGATGCATCAATCGTTGGCCAAGAGCATTATGATGTTACCCGCGAGGTGCAGCGTGTCTTGCAGCGCTACCGTGACCTCCAGGATATTATTGCTATTTTGGGTATGGATGAGCTCAGCGATGAAGACCGCCAAACCGTCTACCGGGCCCGAAAGATTCAGCGCTTTTTGACCCAGCCGTTCTTTGTGGCTGAGGTCTTTACCGGTCATGCCGGCCAGTATGTCTCCCGGGCCGAAACGGTGCGCGGTTTTCGCGAAATTCTCGATGGCAAGCATGACGACAAGCCCGAAACCGCCTTTTTGCTCAAAGGCACTATCGATCAGGTGAAATAATGGCTGGCCAGCTGCATCTTAAAGTTCTGACTCCGGCGGGCAAGGTGTATGAGGAAGACGTTTATGAGGTGGTGGTGCCCACGAC
>DATKHK010000014.1:0-5269 GCA_035510255.1 Saccharimonadales bacterium (SeqCode)
GGGAAGGTTTCTTTAAACTCGGCCTTGTGTTCAAACGGATAGTGGTCCTGGGCGTACGGCATAGCACCGGACTCAAACCAACAATCAAAGACCTCTTCGATGCGTCGATAGGTTTTGCCGTCCTTTTTAATGAGAATTTCATCTATGCCCGGGCGGTGCAGGTCAAAGTCGCCCTCGTGGCCGCTAAGCTCGCGCAGCTCATCGAGACTACCGACCACAATCAGATCATTTTCGTCATCCTGGTTGACCCAGATCGGTAGCGGCGCGCCCCAGAAGCGATTGCGGCTAAAGTTCCAGTCGCGGGCTTCGGCCAGCCACTTGCCGAACCGTCCCTGCTTGATATGCTCCGGCACCCAATTAACCTGATTGTTGTTGGTCACCAGCTTATCGCGCATGCCGGCCACCTTGATGTACCAGGTTTCCAGCGCAAAATACATCAGCGGGGTCTCACAGCGCCAGCAAAATGGATAGGTGTGAGTGAAAGTCTCGGCGGCAAAAATGCGGCCGCGGCGCGTCAGGTCGGCAATAATGTGGTCATCGGCGTCTTTAAAAAAGGTGTCGGCAATGGACTCAAGACCCGGAACCCGCTTAAAGGCTTCGACCATCTGTCCGTTGCCGTCGACGCTTTCAATCAGCGGCAGCTTCTCGCGCAACCCCAACGCCAGGTCCGTCTCGCCGTAGCGGGGCGCCACGTGTAGAATGCCGGTGCCATCTTCAAGGCTTACCGAATCGTCAAGATAGACCTGGTGGCTATGCTCGTTGTTCTCGCCAAGGTCATACAGCGGCTCATAGCGTGGCTTGAGCGATTCAACAATCTCGCGGCCTTTGACGGTGTTGGTAATCTTATATTCCGCCTTTCTCAGGTCGAGTACGCCCAACCGTGCCTTGGCCAAAATCAATTTTTCACCCTTGCGCCAGCTATCACCGTCATCCAGCAGCTCAACCTCAACGTAGTCGGCGTCCGCCGCCACCGCCAGCGCGGCGTTGGCTGGCAGCGTCCAGGGGGTGGTCGTCCAGACCAACAGCGATTTACCCTCAGCGTGACCCGGCAGATCAAATTTCACATAGACGCTCGGGTCGGGCGTATCATCCTTATAATTCTGATTGACCTCGAAGTTGCTGAGCGGCGTGGCGCAGCGCGGGCAGTATGGGTTGCTGCGAAAGCCGCGATACACCAGATCTTTCTTATGGAGCTCACTTAAAACCCACCATACGCTCTCGATGTAGTTATCATCCAGCGTGGCGTAGGAGTTTTGCATATCGGCCCAGCGGCCAAGGCGGGTCATAAACTCTTCCCACTCGGTCTTGTACTTAAAGACGCTGGCGCGAGCCGCCTCATTAAACTTGCCAATGCCAAGCTCCACAATCTGGCGTTTGCCACTAATGCCGAGCTGTTTTTCGACCTCGAACTCCACGGGCAAGCCGTGGGTGTCCCAGCCGTTACGACGCGGCACATAATAGCCGCGCATGGTTTTATAGCGGGTGATGGCGTCCTTTTCGGTCAGCGCCACCACGTGGCCGTAATGCGGCAGGCCGTTGGCAAACGGTGGCCCATCATAAAAGCTGAACCGTTCGGCACCCTCACGCTGCTTAAGGCTATGCGCGAAGGTCTGCTCCCGCTCCCAGGTTTTGAGCATCTCTTCTTCGAACTGTGGAAAGTTGGCCGCTGCCGCTTTTTTCATTAAAATTTAATCCTTTATTACTGGCCAGCCAACCAGTTTACCAGAGCACTTATGCCCTGTAGTAGCAAAAAGGCTACCAGCGGCGAGAAATCCAGCATCTGGCTGCGCGGCAATACCGCCCGGATCGGAGCTAAGATCGGCTCGGTCAAATCAAACAACAGCCGGCCGATCCGTCCACTTAATTGCGGATTAAACCAGCTCATGACCACTCGCGCTAGCAACACAATGTCAAAAACAAAGACAAACAAGTTAATGAAGTTAATGAGGACTGCCAGCACCATTACCCAGCCGTGTAATATAAGTTGAGTTCTTCGAGGCCCGGAAGCGCGCCTTGCCACTTCTGTATTAAGCGACCGTCACTATCGGCTACCACCAGCGCCGGGCGAGCGGTAACGTCATACAGCCCTGCTAGCGTAATACCGGCACGGCTATCAGCATCCAGCAGCTCTGGCGTAAGCTGACGCTCAGCCAGCCGGCGCTGCAAATAGGCGATATCGCGATCGGCAGGTGTGTCCTTGGTATAAAGTAAATACAGTTTCATGCTGACTTATAGTATAGCAAAGCGCGGTTACTTGGCTTTACGGACACGGCCTTTGCCTTTCAGCCGGGCTAGCTCGGTCTCGAAGGAAGCCACGTCGGTAAAGGAGCGATATACACTGGCGAACCGCACATAGGCCACATCATCGAGACGCATTAGCTCCGTCATCGCGATTTCACCAACCACCCCCACCGGAACCTCCAGCTCGCCCAGCCCCCGCACTTGCTGTTCAATCGAGGTAATCAGCTCTTCAATGCGAGCCGCCGGGATCGGCCGCTTTTCAGACGCCCGATAGATACCGTTGGCGATCTTTGGGCGGTTAAAGGGTTCACGGCGGCCATCCTTCTTAACCACCATTAACGGCGGCCGCTCAATGCGCTCATAGGTGGTAAAGCGATGGCCGCAGTCCAGGCATTCGCGGCGGCGACGGATTGAAGCGCCATCTTCCAGATCGCGCGACTCCATTACCCGAGAACTATCGTGCTCGCAAATGGGGCATTTCATACCGGTCGCTCCCCCTTATTTTTTTCGTCGGATAAAGGCCGGCACGTCCAGGTCGTCTTCATCATACTCACTGCCGGCCCCGGTCACCGCCCGGCTGGCCCGCTCTATCAGCGACTTGGCTCCCCGCTTAGACGAGGTTTTGGCAGCCGGCGCGTCTTTTGGCTCATCGTGATGGCCAGCCACGGGCTTGGGTGCTGTTTCAGGTTCAATCGAGCTTACCGCCGGCTTCACCGGCTCGTCAAACAGGGATGTATCGGCCGCCTCCAGGCTCTCATCAAAGGCAGGCGGCTCATCAATAAACGGTCCGGCCGTAAAACGATTGGCTACCGGCGTGCTGGGCGGCTCAGGCAGCGGTTCATCTTCAAATATGGGCGGCGCCACTGCCGGCTCCTTAATATCGCTGCGAACGGAAGAGATGGGATCGGAGGCAAAGACACTGCTAGCGTTCATTTCCTCTGACTCGCGGAAGATTGGGCGGGGCGGCCGCTCACGCGTATCAAATCCGGTCGCCACTACCGTAATCTTAATGTCATCGTCCATGGTCTCATCCAGAACCGCGCCAAAAATAATGTTGGCACCGGGGTCAATCGCCTCGGTAATCGCTTTAGCCGCCTCGTCGATCTCGTGCATACTCATATTGCGGCCACCGGTAATGTTAAACAGCACGCCCTTGGCACCCTCGATGTTGACCTCCAGTAGCGGTGAATCAATGGCCTGGCGCGCCGCTTCAATCGCCCGATTATCACCTTTGGCCCGGCCAATTCCCATTAGCGCCGAACCGGCGTCCTGCATAATCGATTTAATATCGGCAAAGTCCAAGTTGATCAGCCCGTGCACCGTAATCAGATCGGAAATCCCCTGGACACCCTGCTGCAAAACATCATCGACCACCTTAAAAGCGTCGAGCAGGGAGGTTTTGCGGTCAATCATATCCAACAGCCGGTCATTCGGAATAGTAATCAAGGTATCAACGGTATCGCGCAGCTCATCAATGCCCCGCTCCGCCTGGTTCATTCGCCGCTCACCCTCGAAGGTAAACGGCTTGGTAACAATGCCCACCACCAGCGCGCCAGCCTCCCTGGCCGCCGCCGCGATCAACGGTGCCGCTCCGGTACCGGTGCCGCCACCCATACCGGCCGTAATAAAGACCATGTCTGCGCCCTTCATCAGGTGCAGAATTTCCTTTTCGTTCTCCTCGGCCGCCTTTCGGCCAACCGTTGGGTCGGCGCCAGCCCCCAACCCGCGGGTCAAGTTCTGGCCAATATGAATCTTAGCCTGGGCATGCGAGTGATGCAGGCTTTGGGCATCGGTATTGATTACTACGAACTCGATGCCCTGTAACTTTGAATGAATCATCCGCTCCACGGCGGACGTACCGCCACCGCCCACGCCGCAAACTTTAATGCGGGCGAAGGTTTGAATTTCGGGAAGAACCTCAGCCATAAAATATGCTCCTTACCACGTCGGCGAGGTGTGCTCACCGCATGTGGACATAGTAGCGATAGCGGTTTGGTGCTGTCAAATAATTTATACAGTGATTTGTGTGTATAAGTCCTGAACACTTTTTGTGTGCAAAATCTGTTCCAAATCTGGATTGATGAAAAACCAACAACGGTTATCCACCGTGCACATCCCTGTGTATAACAGGTTGGGAGGAGGCGGAATGTTGCTAATTTTTAGAGCGAGGACTGTTTGAGCGAAGCGAGTTCCGCAGCCTAAAAATTGGCTCATTTCGACTCAAAAACACCCCAATATCGCAGCAAATGAATACGTAAAATAATTACGGAAGTAGGTTGCGCAGGCCTTTGCGGATGCGATTGACGGTATCGCCGAGCCGGTCAGACCCTCCCGACTCAACCAGCCCCTCAGCAGACATGTTCTCGAGCATTAGGCCCACCGGAGCCGCCATTGCCGGGTCGTTGACCTTATCAATCAAGCCGCTCAGATCATGTGGCTGGCCAATAGTTACCGGAAGCTCCAGAGCCGCTTTGGCCGACTCGGTAATACCGGGCAGCTTGGCGCCACCTCCAGTTAGCACCACCCCACCTGGCAGCAGCCGATCCTTACCGATCTTCTTGATCTCCGCTCGGATCATATGAAATATCTCTTCAAGCCTGGCATCGACGATATTGGTCAAATCACGCCGGGTTATCATGCCGTCATCGCCCAGCTCCTCAATCCGTAGCTTCTCGGACTGGCTGGACTTAGTGGTTTGGGCTTTGACGTATTTCAGCTTAATCTTCTCAGCAATCTCAATGTCGGTGCGTAGCCCAATCGCAATATCGTTGGTAATGTGAGCGGCTCCGACCGGCAGAATACTGGAGTAAAGAATCTCACCCTCCTCATAGATCGCTATCCCAGTAGTGCCACCGCCAATATCGACCACCGCTACTCCAAGCTCCATCTGTTTTTTGGTCAGCACCGCCCGCGCCGCCGCCAGCGGCACCATAACTTGGCTCTCGATGTCGATGCCAGCCTGGTAAATCGCCCGCTGGAGATTTTTAATAGCCGGTGTCGCACCGGTCACAATATGCGCCTCCACTTC
>DATKHK010000015.1:0-5090 GCA_035510255.1 Saccharimonadales bacterium (SeqCode)
ATACAGGCCTATCTTGAAACCCTTTATCCCAATCAGTGCCGCGCGGCTAGCCTGAATGATGGTGTGTTGAAGGTTACCACCCCCAACGCCAGTGTGGCCAGTGAGCTGCGAATGCGGCAGGTGGAGGTCATGGCCGCCGAACCGCTGAGCGGCATTGTTCGCTTGCAGATCCAGGTAGCTTCGGGCTAAGAGCCATTCCCTAGCTGGTCGACGCTCTCAATGACGTCCGTAGGGATATTAGGGAACGAGGGTTCCCCTATGCTAATTTGTGGCGGATCTGTCACTACCCCCCAAGAGCCCCCCTGCTTTTGTAAAATAACCCGCAGAGCGTCACTCGTTGGGGCAGAGGGTGTCAACACCGCCCCATACCAATTACCTTGTTCATAGAGCTGCTCATCGGCAATGCCGTAATTTTGGGAGAAATCGGGGTACTCAGCCTGCAGGGCCTGGGTTATAGCTGGCTGCTCATTGGCTAACAGTGTGGCCAGCTTCGAGCTGGTATAGGAGGGGCTAACGGCTACGCTATCGGTGCCTGGTGCCACCACAAACTTTACAACCGGATTCTCATACTCGTGAGTGGGGTCGCTCACTACGGTATCGTAGGTGCCGTCGCGTATCGTAATGGTCTGGCTCGCGCTAAGACGAGCGATGGGCTTCGAGTTTGGATTATAATTAAACGCTCCGTCACCCCCTAAGTCTTTGTATATCGTGACATTTAGGCCGGGATCGATCGACACGTCAACTTTGCGAAATGAGTGTTGATAGTTTACAGCCAGCCCCCCAACTACACCTAGGATAACGCAAGCTGCCACCCAAATTAGCCTGTTGCGAAGATTATCCATCACCGATAATCCTCCGTACCGGCTTCTTGTAATGGATCGACCGTACCAATAAAAACGATGTCCATAGTAGCCGGGTCATACCCCCGGCTGCGCATGTATTCGAGTACTCCCTGCCGAGTACTGGGGGCTTTGGCGGTTACGTATATCGCTGGCTGGCTCGAGCCGGGCACCGGCACCCCCTGGGCAATGGTGACGAGGCCGCCCATTCCATCTCCATAGCTGAGAGGCAACAGCTGCAAGAAAGGAGTAGCCGTTTGATCGGTGCTACTTTGGTAGTCGGCACTGTGATCGGCAATGGTCTGGGATAGTTTTTGATCCGAAGAGTGCTTGTTGTACCAATTCTGGGTACTTGAACTGTTGGGCTCTAGGATAGCCCCAAAATATACCGTCTGCCCCGGATTAACGGTTACGGCTCGTGTTTGCGTTGCAAAACCATGCTTACGCACCGTTACCGAATGCTGCCCCGGATTAATCTCTTGCTTACCCGAGCCGCTATCGTGGCTATCGATTGCGACCGAGGCCCCACTGGGAGCAACTTGGATCTGCAAAAAGGTATTGGTCGAGGTTTGCCCAGCCTTTATAACCACCAAAAAGCTAATACCAACCACCAGGAGTAGAAATATGGGGAAAGACCATCGTGTAGACATATTCATAATTATTTTAACCGCGCATAGATTGGTGCGCCACCCGAAAGATCAAGGCTGATTGGATCGGTATCGAGATTAGCGGTCCGTGAACCCAGGGAGGCACTGGCCGAATAGTCACCATTTGGCTGCTTGCCGACATAGATCCAGGTGTGGCCAGCTGCACCGGCACCTCCGGCTCCACCCAAAATTACGATGTCTCCAGGCTGAAGTTGGCCCAGGTTGGTAAGGGTCGACACTTGATAAAGGCTTGGATGGGACTCTACATAGGTATATTGCGCGCCGGTACCTGACGCGGGATAGTTTGGATCGGCGCCGGTGGCTCGCATAACCGTTGAGACAAATACGCCGCAGTCGTCTCCAAGCCCGCCGGTTAGGGAGTAACCAGCGGAATTGTACTTGGCTAGGGCCTGGGAGTAGGCTGGTGTGGGCTGCGTCGGGGGAACGTGGGAGCCATCTGGCCAGGCTAGACTGAGCGCTTCTTGGACTATGCCGCTGGCATCCGGGCTGGCAGTAGCTGAGCAGCTGCCAGTAGAGCTAGCGCCTACACCAGAAACTGAACCACTCCCGCTAAATTGCAGCAAACTTGGGTCGGTTTGGTTGGTCTGCTCTTCAAGCGCCGGCGTTCCAATTATGAGGGCCGCGACACTTTTATAGTTGTTCTGAACCTGTTGCAATGCCGGATCCCAGGTGGAATTTTCGTAACCGGAAGGATCACTTTCAGCGGCGGCGGCCCACTCCTGAGTGCCTGGGTAAGAACTGGTGCCGCTGTAAGACTCGGCGTGGGCGAACTGCTGGGCGGTGGAGCTGGGGTTAAGCAACACATTTAGCATGCCGCCGTGACCACTAGCAAGCGTTCGGGCTGTGGCCTCTACCCCCTGATCGAAACTCGGGTAAGCCATATTGCCGGTCGACTGGGTAACACCGCCCAAGCCAGCGCCGTTCTCGGAAGTGTTATAGAGGTTGAACAGGTCACTATTCATTATGTCACCGCCCTCTATCTGTGCCCAAGTCACTAAAGCCAGGACGTGCTGCTGGGTTACGGCGCTAGATTGAGGGACTCCCTTTTTCTGGGCCAGATCTTCCAATACATTTATGGCATATTGCTCAACAATGTATGGCGCTGAAAGACCGCTACTCCACACTCCGCTGGTCGAACCGGTGCTATCGCCGTTTACGCCTAGACTACCACTACTGGGACAGCACCCGCCGCTAGCACCACTGCTGGCGGCTCCGGCACTGCTTTGAATGAGAGAAGCTAGGGCGGCACTGCCTTGCTGGATGGCGTTAATGGCGGCGCTGGAGGCGTCTGATCCGTTGTAGTAAAGCCCGATAATATACTGGCTGCCATTTATGCCGAACTCACCAACATTCCCGGCTACCTGGCTGGTGCCAGCCCACTTATTGGCCTCATCGCTGACGTTATAATGGTTGTCGTTTTGGGCGGCGCTTTTAAGAGCTTGCTGAGCAATGGAGTATCCAGTTCCGTTTGAAGACAGGAGATGGTCCATGGCGTCGGCCTCATCGCCAATGGTGCTTTTATTGGCGGGCGGGTCGCTCGGCGAGTAGTAAAATTGGATAGAAGTGCCGTTATAACCCAGGCCATTGGCCTTGCTGGTAAAGCCGCTTGGCCCGCCCAACGCTTTGATCATTACATTGGCCCCAACGTTACTGGATACTTGGAGGGCGTCCATTAGCGCATCGCCAACGCTAATACTGCTGGGGGTACCAGGGAGATCATTGTCACCGCCGTAGAGAAGGTCGGGAGTGACCGGAATGACCTCGCTCAGATCCACATTGCTTTGCAAAAGAGTGTCAGCGATCACCAGTTTCATGGTTGAAGCCGGAGTTATTGGTGGCTGGTTGGCTTGGTAGGAGCCAAGTACGGTGCCGCCCACCTCTTCTACGATTGCCGACTGCAGGCCATATTTTTGGGCCACGCTCGTCACATCAATGCTACTGGTGCCGCTGTTAGCGGGGCCTCCGGTGGCGCTACTGGCACCGCCAAGCTGGTTGTACAGTTGGGTCACCGCGCTAACATAGCTTGAGGAGTGGTTGTAGGCGGAAATGGCTGTCTGTAGGTTTGGGTTAGGGAGCTTCCCCCCGTTGCTACTTAAATAATTAGCGGCCGCATAGGCAGCGTCGGTAAGGTTGTTAATGTCGGTCTTGCCGGGCGCCTGCTCGCTCTGAAAAGTGCTAGGCAGAAACTGGAACGGCCCTTGTGCTCCTGCGCTTGAAGTCGGCCAGCTCTCGCTGGTGGGGTCTGGCCACGACGTACCGCTATTTTCGAGACCATTTTCTTCCATGAAAATGGCCGCGACTAAGGACGGCGGCACGTTATACTGGCTGGCGGCCGCTTCAAAAATCGAGGCAAAGGCGGTTGGCACGGTTGATGGTAGCGCCCCGCTTGGCGTGGTCGAGCTGCTGCTAGTGCAGGTCGCATTGTATAGCTCTGAGTGCTGTAGCACCGAACTTAAATCCTGGGCCGAAATCGCGGCGGCGGCCTGGCTCAAAAGCATACTGGCGATTACCGAAAGCAGGGTAGCCGTTTTAGCAAACTGCTGTAAACGTAGCCGACTAGGAATGTAGCGCGCTATTGCCATGATGATGGGTATCCTGAGGGCAGCGAACCGTGGACTGCCCCTTGGCCGCACTGGTAGGTCCCGCCTGGTGCGCCAAGCGACTGTAACAGGCTAGAGAAGTTCACCGCTAGAGCGTCTGCCTGGACACTGCCCAACCCCGTACTCGGTGCGCCACTGCAATCAACGAGATCGGGGGCTACGGGGAGGTCGCCGCTCGACTGCGACCAGCCAATTTCAATGCCCGAGCCGCAATTGGTCATGGTGCCAATTTTCTGCCCAGCGGTTAGTGTATCGCCCGGGTTTACCGCTGGGTCTACGCACTCGGCAACATAGACGGTTTTACCGTTTGCCGGGCCGCTGGAAAGGGTGTAGCTAATATAGATATTATTTGGTCCCCAACCGCTACCAGGCGGCGCGTGGACGTTATCAACGGTTCCCGGCCCCATCGCGTAAATTGGTCCGGTGCCGGAGTAGTCCACGCCCTGATCAAGGCGCATCGGCGTTAAGTTTTGGATGTCTTTCAGGGGGTTTACATATCCAGTGGAGCTGGTCGGTAGGGGGGCAGGGGTAGTTGAGCCAGAGGTGTCCGCCGGATTCTGGTCGTCGTTGGTATTATTGTAAGAGGTCATCATGTTGGCCACGCCTAAATCAAAGCGGTAAACCCGGAAACGGTCGTAAAGATCGGGCTCACTACTGGTACCATGTGTACCACTCTGACAGTTCGGGTCGTTGGCAACTTCCTGGGCGTTTGGATTGATAAAGCACTCCCGGACATAATCATGGTAGGGGTCATGGTGGGCGTCGTTCTGGTCGGTTAACTCGCTGCTACTGTTGCCACCAGCCGGAACGCTACAATCACCATCATAAAGTCCCGGCTGGTCGCCATCCTCCCCTGGCTGCGAGCATAAATATTTGATTATCCACTGTTCGTTAGCCTCTTCATTCATATTGGAGTAGTTGTCGTAGCCGGAGATTGTCGCATCGACGACATCAGCGCCGGTGGCGGTTGCTACATCCAAGAT
>DATKHK010000016.1:0-2910 GCA_035510255.1 Saccharimonadales bacterium (SeqCode)
TTATTGCACTTGAGGATGTCAATGTGCTCTACACCGGTGGTTTTTTGCAGCAAGCCAAAGATCCGCAGGTCGCCTTTGATTCAATTACCCATCAGGCCGAGGCTCGCGAATGACCATCCTCGAACTAGAAAAAACCGCCAACCAGATCCGGCAGGATATTATTGAAATGTTGGTGGCCGCGGGTAGTGGGCATTCGGCCGGCCCGCTCGGTATGGCCGACGTCTTTACGGCGCTGTATTTTCGGGTTTTGCGGCATGATCCGAAGAACCCCGACTGGCCGGAACGCGACCGGCTGATCCTTTCCAACGGCCATATTGTGCCGGTGCGCTACGCGGCGATGGCGCGGGCCGGGTATTTTCCGGTGCGCGAGCTGAAAACCTTGCGCCAGTTTGGATCGCGCCTGCAGGGCCACCCTGAGCGGTTGCGGCTGCCGGGGCTGGAAACCACCAGCGGCCCGCTGGGTTCGGGCTTGAGCGCAGCTAGCGGTATGGCGCTGAGCCTCAAGATGGATGCCAAAAAAGAGCTGCGGGTGTACTGCGCCACCGGCGACGGCGAGCTGGACGAGGGCAATATTTGGGAGGCCGCCATGTTTGCCGGCAAGTACCGGCTAAGCAACCTAACCGCTATTATCGACCGCAACAATATCCAGATTGATGGCCCCACCGAGAAGGTGATGCCGCTGGGTGATGTGGCGGCCAAGTTCCGGGCCTTTGGCTGGCGCACGATCGAGATCGACGGGCATAATATGCAGGCTATTATCGATGCCTGCAATCTGGCCAAAGCGGTGGAGGACCAGCCGACCGCCATTGTCGCCCATACCATCCCCGGCAAGGGCGTGGACTACATGGAGTACGACTACCATTGGCACGGCAACCCGCCGGGCACGCTGGAGCCGCCGGGCTCACCGCCCAAGGCTGAGCAAGCTAAGATTGCGCTGCATGAGCTGCGCACGCTGGGTGGCCAGATCCGAGGTGAGCACGAATGATGAATCCCGAGGCCAAGTTGGTTGGTAATCTACTAACCAAAGATGTTAAGCAGGAACCGATCCGGGCTGGATTCGGCCGCGGATTGCTGGCGGCCGGCGAGCGCAACCCGAGCATTGTAGCGCTGTGCGCCGACCTGACCGATTCCACCAAAATGAACGCCTTTGCCGAAGCCTTTCCTGAGCGCTTTGTGGAGGTGGGGGTGGCCGAACAGAACCTAGTGACGGTGGCTTCCGGCATGTCGCTGATGGGCAAGATCCCCTTCGTGTCGAGCTATGCCGCCTTTTCGCCGGGGCGCAACTGGGAACAGATCCGTACCACTATTTGCTTGAACCAAGCCAATGTAAAGATTGTCGGCTCGCATGCCGGCGTGTCGGTAGGCCCGGATGGTGCCACCCACCAAATGTTAGAGGACATTACCTTAATGCGAGTGCTGCCGCATATGATTGTGGTGGTACCCTGTGACGCGGTTGAGGCCGAGAAGGCTACAGTGGCGATTGCCGGGCACCAGGGCGGGGCTTACCTACGACTGGCCCGCGAAAAGTCGCCGGTGATTACGAGCGAGGCTACGCCATTCGCCCTGAATAAGGCCCAGGTATTCCGCGAGGGCGAGGATATCACGATTGTGACCTGCGGCATTATGGTGTATCAGGCGTTGGTGGCCGCCGAGAGCTTAGCCAAAAAGGGCATTGAGGCTGAGGTGGTTAACTGCCCGGTGGTGAAGCCGCTGGATACCGTGACGCTGCTACACTCTATTAAAAAGACCGGGAGGGTGGTGACCTGCGAGGAGGGGCAGATTACCGGCGGGCTTGGTGGCGCTATTGCCGAACTCACCGCTGAGCAGCATCCGGTGCCGCTCAAGCGGATCGGTATGATCGACCATTTTGGTGAGTCCGGCACGCCGGATGAGCTACTTGAGCACTTCGGTCTGACCGCCCCCCATATCGCCAAGGCCGCCCAGCAACTAATTCAGCAACGGGAGAAATAATATGAGCGAAAGTATCCAAAAGGCGCGGGAATTAATGGAGCGCAGCCGGGCCGAAAAGTTCGCGGTTGGCGCCTTTAATATTGATAACCAGGAAACGCTGACGGCGGTGGCGCGGGCAGCCAAGGCTAAAAACTCGCCAGTGCTAGTCGAGGTCAGCCATGGCGAGGTCGAGATGATGGGCCTGGATAATATCCGCGACCTGGTCGATAACTACAAGTCCGATTATGGCATCGAGATGTACATTAACCTCGATCACTCGCCCAGCGTGGAGGCCGCCAAGGCTGGCATTGACGCCGGCTTCGAGTTCATTCATATCGACTACAGCCAGGCCAAGCACGACGCTACCGACGACGAGATTATAGTGGCTACCAAGGAGATCGTCGAGTACGCCAAGAAGACCGGCGCGCTGGTCGAGAGCGAGCCGCATTACTTCGGTGGTAGCTCGAACGTGCATAAGGAAGACATCGATTACGACGAGATTAAAAAGACCTTTTCGACGCCGGAGGGCGCCAAAGCCTTCGTTGAAGCGACCGGCATCGACACCTTTGCGGCGGCGGTTGGCAACCTGCACGGCAAGTATCCGGTGCCGAAGCAACTTGATTTGGAGCTGCTGCAGCGGATCCGCGAGGCCATTAATTGCAACATTAGTCTGCATGGTGGCAGTGACACGCCTGGCCACTTCTTTGTGGACGCGGCCAAAATTGGCGTCAGCAAGATCAACCTTAACTCCGACATGCGCTACGCTTTCCGCACTACGCTGGAGGAGCAGCTGAAGCTGCACCCCGATGAGTACGCGATCATTAAGCTGGAAGGTCCGGTGATGGATGCGGTCCAAAAGGTGATCGAGGAGCACATTGACCTCTACGGCTCGGCCGGCAAGGCCCGGGCGTAATACTGTTTTGCGAAAAAACGCTCAAAATAAATTAACCACAGCTAGGC
>DATKHK010000017.1:0-10915 GCA_035510255.1 Saccharimonadales bacterium (SeqCode)
CCCCCATTACCGCTAGCCCCTACACCTACTCATGGAACACCACCGGTGTAGCCAACGGTACCCACACCTTATCCGCCATCGCCAAAGACGCCGCCGGTAACACCGGTACCGCTACTAGCGTTAGTGTGACGGTGAGGAATACGGTTTCCGACACTCAACCACCAACCGTCCCTCAAGGTCTCTCCGCCACCGCTACTTCCAGCGCCCAAGTCAGCCTAAAGTGGGATGCCAGTACCGACAATGTTGGCGTGACCGAATACAAGGTCTACCGCAACGGCAGCTCTACCGCTCTTGCCACCATCACCGCCCCTACCACCTCGACCGTTAGCTACACCGATGCAACCGTTTCAGCCGACACCGCCTACAGCTACCAGGTGACAGCCCTCGATGCGGCCGGTAACCAAAGTGCTAAGAGCACCAGCGTTAGTGTCACCACTCCCAAAGCCGCTGACCACACGCCACCGAGCATCCCCACCGGTCTCCACTCAACCGCCACTACCATCAACTCCATCTCCCTTGCTTGGAACGCCAGCACCGACAACACCGGTGGCTCCGGTGTAGCCGGCTACCACCTGTACCGTAACGGCACCCTGGTTGCCTCACCGACCGGTACCACCTACACCAATACCGGTCTGGCCGCGGATACCTCCTACTCCTACTCGGTCAGCGCCTATGACCACGCGGCCAACGGCTCACAGGCTTCGGCCGCCGTGAGCGTGAAGACCAAGGCGGTGACGCCGCCTTCGACCCCGACCGGTCTGACTGCCACCGCTGCCAACAGTGCTCAGGTCAACCTAAAGTGGAACGCCAGTACCGACAATGTGAGCATAGTCAGCTACAAGATCTACCGCGATGGCTCAACGACCGCTCTGGCTACCATTACCGCTCCAACCTCCTCAACCGTTACCTACCAAGATGCTGCCGTTTCAGCCAACACTACCTATAGCTACCAAGTAGCGGCCGTCAATGCGCTTGGCACCGAGGGTACCAAGAGCGCTAGCGCCAGTGTTACCACGCCTAAGGCTCCGGATAAGACACCACCCAGTGTTCCGACAGGCCTAAAAAGCACCGCCCAAACCACCACCACCATCTCGCTTGCTTGGAATCCCAGTACCGACAACACCGGTGGCAGTGGCCTGGCTGGTTACCATGTCTACCGCAACAACACCCTAATTGCTTCACCGGCCAGCAATGCCTATGTAGACGTTAACCTGACCCCCGGTACGGCATACACCTACAAGGTTAGTGCTTACGATAAAGCCGCCAACGGCTCAGCTGCTTCAGCTGCCATTACCGTAAAGACCAAAGCTCTGGCTGCACCAACAGCGCCTCGCGATTTGCATAGCACAGCTGTTACTAAGAGCGCCATCTCCCTCGCTTGGGATGCCAGTACTGACACCGGTGGCAGCGGCATGGCCGGCTACCATGTCTACCGCAACGGCACCCTAATTGCCTCGCCAACCGGCACCACCTACAAAAATAGCGGCTTAAAGGCCAGTACTACCTACACCTACACTGTCAAAGCCTATGATCGCACAGGGGATGTCTCAGCCGCTTCCAATACGCTCTCAGTTAAGACCGCCGCTCGCCGTCACCATTGGTGGCAGTTCTAAAGGATAGGAAGCACGACTCTTAGCAGATAAAGCCTTTCTTAAGAGCAATTTACGTCCCAGTTTTGGATAATTGCTGCATGAATGTCCTCCAAAAATAGCGTTTAATAAAAGTAAAATTAAGCATTAAACGCGGGAGGTTGCTATGGTCATGACAATTATTGGGATCTTGTTGGTCTTGTGGCTAATTGGCCTGATTGCTCACATTGGTGGCGGGCTGATTTATACACTATTAGTTATCGCGTTGATTGTATTCATTTATGATAGGCTGGTAGGGTCACATTCGGCTCGATAACTAAATCACGAAAAAGGAGAGACTATGGACCAGGTCACCCTAGACCCGTACCTGTTTTTCAAGGGCAACTGCCGAGAAGCAATGGAGTTTTATAAGAGTGTTTTCGGTGGTGAACTGTCGCTGCAGACTTACGGCGAGACGCCTGGCAACACCGATCCCGCTACCAAAGACCACATTATGCACGCTAGCCTTGAAGGTACGATTAAGCTTTATGCCAGTGATACCGCCAAGGCCAGTCCGACGTCGGGCAAGGTTAGTTTGTGTTTAGGTGGCGAGGACGAGGAGCGCCTGCACAAGATCTTTGATGGCTTGAGCGCTGGTGGCGAAGTAAGGTCTCCGCTTAAAAAAGAGTTCTGGGGAGACACCTTTGGTAGCCTCACCGACAAATATGGCGTTGAGTGGATGGTCAATATTGCTGCCAAAAAGCCGCAATAACGAGGTCAACTGCCAAAGGTAAAGGTGTAGAGCGACACGCCCTTGGGGACGGTTAGCGTTACGGTGGTGTCGCCTGCCTGATGCAGCGACACAATATGGTAGAGCCTTGAGCCGCCAACCATGGCCCTACCACCGGTAACGTCGCTGCCGTACTGCCCGGCATTGGCACTGGGTAGGCCAACCGCTACTGCCGCCGGTTGGTTGTTCTGGCTGCCGGCCACCATGTAAACGTCTTTAGCGACCACGTGGAAGGTGAGCGTGGCGCTGTTGCTCTCGCTGGTGATGTACTCTGGGCTGATCTGCCAGCTGCCGCCGAGCGTCCAGGCGTTCGGGCTGAGTGAGCTGGCTGGCGTAAAGCTGGCGGTGCCATCACTTAAGTTGGGGCTGCCGACAAAGTCTTGGGTACGGTTGGTGCCAAAGTAAGTCTCCGGTGTCTGGTCTTGGGAGATCGGCACGTTTGAGGTTGGGGTCTGCAGCGGCTGGTTGATGCCGAGCAGGAGCTGGATGGCCTTTTCGGTGGTGCCGTAATCTCCCTCACCCAAGCTGACGTAGCGGATATTGCCGCTTTTGTCGATTAAATAGTCGGCTGGCCAGGAGTCATTATCGAAGGCATTCCAGGTGTCGTCACTGTTATCCAGGGCGACGGGGTAGGTGAGACCATCCTTTTTAACCGCTGCTGCCACATTCGTCGGATTATGCTCAAAGGCAAATTCTGGTGTGCTGACGCCCACCACCGTGAGCCCCTTGGCCTGGTAGGTCTGGTACCATTTCTCGACGTATGGCAGGCTGCGGATGCAGTTAATACAGGAGTAGGTCCAAAAGTCCACCAACACCACCCGGCCTTTCAGCTGGGCGAGAGTCAGCGGCGGGCTGTTGATCCAGTTGGTTAGGCCCTGAAAGGCCGGGGCCGGCGTGGGTTGGACATTTAGGATGCCGGCGTCCGATATGCTAGTACTCAGCTTATGAACCAGCGAACTCTTATTCTGCTTGGCCAGTAGGATTTGCTCGATCTTGGTTTCGTCGAAGGGAAGATGGTTGCCGACCCAGGTTTCAATCTTCACCTCCTGGCCGGTAATAATGGCGACCCCAATCAGCACAAAGACCACCCCGATGATGCGGCGGAACAGGCTATGAGTATCAACCGCCCAGGAAAAGCGCGCAATAACCTTTCGGCCGGCCAGTGATATGAGCAGCAGGGCCAGTACCAGGCCAACACTGTAGGTAATGAGATAAATCAGGCCGCTGACGAAGCTGTGGGGTAGGACCGATGCCAGAATAAAAGCGTAGGTTGGGCTACAGCTAGCAAAGACCGGCCCAAGGGCAATGCCGATTAAGACGGGGCCGGCATATTTACCTTTGTTTTTCTGGCCCTTCCCCAAGAACCGCTGGGAGGCCGCCTCCCAGTTGAGTTTGATCATGAGTTTTTCCCACAGCTCCGGCACAATGGCGACTACACCGAGCGCCACCAGTAAGCCACCGGAAATTGCGGTTAAAACATTTGGCGAGAGATTGATTAAGACTGTGCTGACTTTTAGCAGTAGGGTAAATATGATGATCGATCCGGCCAGAGAGGCCGCGATAATATATGGCCGAGCCGGTTCCTGGACCTTAGTGCTGACCGAGCCACCGACAATTATAGGCAGTAATGGCAGAACGCAGGGAGCCAGAATGGTGAGGATCCCGGCGATAAAGCTAATGAGCAGTAGTAGCATGTACGCTAAAGTATACACGCTGGGCTACTTGAGAGAGCCAAACGCCCACACCGTTGGACTATATACAAAGCTATGTAACTAATGTATAACTATAACGTTTAGCATTCTTGACAACTGAGTTCTACGAGCAAGCAAAGGAGCGATTATGAGTATCGCCACATCTCGAGGAAAGTCTCCATGGCTACGCCTCTTCATAGTGGTGGCGATAACCGTTATCGCTGCCGTGGTGGCCCTGTTTCATGGAGAGATTATCTCTTACCTAAAGCATTTTTGGCGTGACGCAATACAGTGGCACGTCAACCCACTGATCTTTGTCGGCTTGCTGTTTGCGACCCTCTATCACTACTACAAGGGGTGGTTTATGATCGCGCGCGGCATCTTTGGCAAAGATAAAAGTATGCTGCTACGCGGAGCGGCTCTTAACCGCTTCGTCTGGGTGATCCCGTACGCCTATGTACTGGTGTTTGGGCATGGCTACCCTTGGTGGGTGCCGGCCGGTATTAGCACCTGGATCGTGGTGGGGACAGCTATGTTCCTGTACAACTACCGCAACCAGAAGTATGTGGCCAAGATGACCGGCTCCTTTTGGGGAAGGCTTGTTGAGCGCCGCAGCAAAGCGGAGTCCCAGGCTCCCACCAAGCTGAATTTTTGGTGGCTGCAAGGTTGGCTATACGAATCACTGTTCACGCTGACACCGCATCGCAAGTTGGTCGAAGAGACTGCGGCATCCTTGGATCAGGTCGACGGCCGAGTCCTGGATGCCGGGTGCGGTACCGGACGCCTGAGCGAATGGACGACGGCTAGGGTCATCGGCATCGACTTTTCGGAGACGATGCTGAAACGGGCCAGACGTCGTGGATGGGCGAGGAAGGAGGACCTCAATGCCCGCCTACCGTTTCGCTATGGTGAGTTTGCACGGGTAGTATCGCTTAACGTGCTGTACACGCTACCTAATCCTCAAAAAACGCTAATGGAACTGGCACGAGTGCTGGAGCCGAAGGGGGAGCTGATTCTAGCCACCCCGACCACCCAGCAGCTACTGCCTCTGGTAGAGGAGCACTTTCGCACCTCAACCGGGAGGGAGCTGTTGGTTTCGATCATCAATCTGCCGCGGCTGCTAGCCTGGGTGGTAAACCTGGCAATCCGAGGGTTGTTTGAACATCATGAGTTCACTTTTCTTGAGGAGGCCAAGCTGATCGAAATGGTTCAAAAGGCTGGGCTGACCGTCGTTGAGGCTAAGCCCTGCTACGCTGGTATTGATGTCCAAATCACGGCCCGAAAGGACTGACATGGAGTTCAGTAAGTTGGTGATAGCCGAGATGCCGCTGACGCTCATGGCCCAGTCCTTTCGGGAGTGGTTTGAGCGGGAGCCATGGCGTGAGGTGTGGCGCTGCCCAACCTGCTCACCGCCGGATGATTATGGCGCCGCTGGTCGGTACGCCAATCTCGACAGCACCACATTCGGTGTCTGCCTCATTTGCGGTACCCCCCTCGAGCCGTACTGGTCGGAAGAGCGTTCCATACGCTATTTCGAGCTGCTAACCCAAAAGCCGGGTTTCGCCGGCTATGTGGGGAAGAACGAGGACGGCAACATAGTGGCTTGGGCGCTGATCTACGATTGCCGTGCCGTCGAGGAGTTGCAAGACCTACCGGAGCACGGTTGTTATGTCGATACGTTTGGGTTTATACCACCATACGGAGGGCATATGTTTGAGCTCTTCGAATGGGGCCATCAACAGGTTCAACGGGAGGGAGTAGAGTATTTCGTAACGCGTACCCATCGGGACGCACGGTATGTTAAGGACGCGATAACGCGGTTCGGATATCAATTTTTAAGGGCTTCCGCGAGCGAGAGCGATCGGGAGTACTGGATATATGAGCCGTAAGACAACTTAGGGCCGGCTAATGCCGGCCCTATTTTTTTAGCATATTAGCATAAGCGGTATTATAATAGAATATGGTGCTTACCTGAAACCAAAAATGAAACATATTGATTACAGCATTGAATTTTGTCACATATATCTAAATGAGACTTTTAGTCATGAGCATCAACATAGCATTGATGTGGTAAAAGGCGTGATTGCGGAGCTTCCTGCTGGTGCCACCCACTCACTCAATGTGCTGATTGATGATTACAACGCTACCGAGGAGGTATTAGATATTGAGGACTTGAAAGCGCGACTCCGCCAGGCTGGTGTTAAGCCGGACTATCTTGCCTATGAAGCACAGCTGGCACCTTATGCCGACACCCTGCTTAGCGAGATGTCTAACGGTAAGCTGAAGCGTAGCTATGAGCAGTATATTCGTGATAAGGAAACAATTCCCTGCTCATTTATGATAGCCATCTGGTATCTCCTGCGCCTGGGGGCTATACCGCTGCGGTCCAATGCCCGGGTGTACGAGAAAAACGGCGGCCACACTAAACCATTTGTGGCCGATCATCTGACTAGTGTTTTGCCAGAGCGCTTTAGCGGGGTAGAGACCAAGGCCTTAGCGATAATTAGTAAGACCAAGTTCGCGGCCCTGAAAAAGCAAATTCGGCATGTTTACTATGACGGGCCCGAAGGTCAGGTGCAGTCCTATGCCGATTAGGCTAATAAGCTATCTCTTGAGCCTAACCGTTATGGTGATTTTGGGGGTGTTTGTCTATGCCAGCAACACCAAGGGTAAGGTCAATCGGCAGTTTGCCCTGTTTACCCTGGCGGCTGACATTTGGATTATCGCCCTGGCGATTGCCGACAACACGCATTCGCTGGCCTTGGTGAACTTTGGTGCGCGCTTAGCCTTTGTGAGCTCGGCGCTTACCGTGCTAATGGTGGTGGTGTTCACGCTCACAATGGCTCGTCCAACCAAGCGCAACACCAAGACCATACTGTGGTTCGGTATCCCAGCAGTTGGGTTGCTGCTGTCGGCTCCAACTCAGCTAGCGATTATGAGTGTGTCGGTGCAAAGTTATGGTGCCGGGGTTAACGGTGGACCGGCCTACTCGGCGCTGTCCGCTTATGTTGGACTGTGTTTAATTGCGGCTATCATCATCCTGATTAGGGGTATCCGGCGGGTTGACCCGCGCACCAGAGCCCAACTGCTGTATATGCTTCTGGGTTTGACGCTCACCGGCATTATTGCCGCCGGAACCAATTTAGTCCTGGTCTCGTACGCCTTCTTAGGCCCACCGGCGTACTTGATACTAGCTGGTTTTACAGCCTACGCGGTGGTCAAGCATCGCTTGTTTAATATTCGGGCGGTGGTGGCGCGTTCAGTGGCCTATATTCTACTCCTCGCAACCTTAGCGGGGCTGTACGGCGCCGGTATTTTTGCTATATCGCGCTTTATTCTCCCAACCACCGCTACCACCACGGCACAGAATATTGTGTATGTGGTCCTGGCGGTGGTGCTGGCCTTTACCTTCCAGCCGCTCAAGCGCTTTTTCGAGCGCATTACCAACCGCCTCTTCTTCCGCGACCATTACGAGACCCAGGCGGTTCTAAGCGAGCTCAGTAACCTGCTGATTACGAAGTTTACGCTTGATGATATCCTGCAAGCCAGCCTCAAGCAGCTGTGTGAGCGCTTGCATATTGCCAGTGGCCAGTTCTACATTTTCGATAACGACAAGATCTACAAGGTTAAGCATCATGGGGTCATACCGGACAGGCTGCTAGTCGCTGCCAGTTTGCAGCAGTTAACCAAATCCCTACTGGTGGCTGATGCCCTGGACAACGGCACGATGAAGAAAATCATGGATGGCCATGGCGTGCGGGTGGCGTTGCGCTTACATACCCATGATCAGTTTGTGGGATTCCTGATTTTGGGTGATAAGCAAAGTGGCGACATCTACTCCAGTCAGGATATCGATCTGTTGCAGATTGCCACCAAAGAGATCGCGGTGGCGGTGGCAAATGCCAAAGCCTATGACGAAATCGCCCACTTCAATCTGACTCTACAGGAGAAGGTGGATGATGCCACCAAACGGCTGCAGGCAGCCAACCGCCATCTCAAAGAGTTGGATAAGGCCAAGGATGAGTTTATCTCGATGGCCTCGCACCAACTGCGCACGCCGCTAACCGGCATTAAGAGCTATCTGTCGATGCTGCTTGAGGGCGACGCCGGCAAAGTGAACCATCAGCAACAGGAATTTTTGGATAGCGCTTATAAAGGCTCCCAGCGGATGATCAACCTGGTAGCCGACCTGCTAAATATCTCGCGGATGTCGGCCGGCAAGTTTATGATCCAGAAGGCGCCGGTTGATCTGAGTCATCTGGTTGAGGATGAAACCCGCCAGCTGCAATCGCGGGCGGCCGACCGGGACGTACACCTAACGTTCAGCAAGCCCCAGCGAGTCCTGCCATCGATGGAGCTGGATGAGGACAAAACCCGCCAGGTGGTTATGAACTTTATCGATAACGCTATCTACTACGCGCCGCATGGCACGGTTAAGGTGCTCCTTGACCGCGATGGCAGTAAGGTGGAGCTGCGGGTGGTAGATAACGGTATAGGCGTTCCCAAGGCTGCCCAATCCCATCTCTTCAAGAAATTCTTCCGGGCCGGTAATGCCCAGAGTGTGCGTCCGGACGGTACCGGCCTGGGTCTATACTTGGCCAAGCGGGTCATTGAGGACCAGGGGGGAAGTATCATCTTTGAGAGTGCCGAGGGCAAGGGTAGTACCTTTGGATTTGCGATGCCGGTACGGGAAAGGAAGCCACATGCCGCCCGCCGATAAGCTCAACCCTAAAAGTGCCATGGCGGCCCCTTCGGCTTCGCCGGCTGCTACAGCTTCAAAGTCGGGGCCGCCACCAGCGGTCTCGTCCACTGCCTTCGATCCAGCCACTCAAGAGATATACCAGCGCAACTTAGAGCTGGCCGAAACCAATAAAACCCTGCTGTTGCTGCGCAAGATTGATGAGGTGGTGCTGAGCTCGGTGACCGATCAGCCGACGGTCATGAAGGCGGTGGCCACGACCATTGCCGAAGAGTCTGGCTTTCCGTTTGCGGCAATTTATCTGCGTGACCGCAAGCAGACCCTGCAGCCTCAGGCGGTGGTGACGCGCATTGGCGACCCGGTAATGCAGGAGCATATCCAGGCCTATCTAAGTAAACAACCGATTGGTCTGCGCCACCCCAGCTACCCGACTACTCGGGCGGTGCGCCATCTGGTGATTGTGACTACCGAACGGTTGTTTGAGGTGGTGCAGCCAAGCATGCCGATCGAGGAGGCTGAAGAGGCCCAGGAGCGGCTCAGCCTGGTAAGCTTTTACATCTGTCCCTTGCAGGCGCGCAATGAGGTGATTGGCGTGATGGTACTCGGTTCGCCCCAGAACCCGGCGGTGTTGGGGTTCTATCAAAAAAGCTTACTGGAGCGGTTGACGGTGGCGGTCGGTATCGCTATCGATAACACCTTGCTGTACCGTGAGGCCGAAAAATCGGCGGCTCATCTCCGTACCGCCAACCGCCACTTAAAAGAGCTAGATAAGGCCAAGGACGAGTTTATTACCATGGCCTCGCACCAGCTCCGCACGCCGCTTACTAGTATCAAGGGCTATCTCTCTATGTTGCTAGAAGGGGACACCGGCCCGGTTAGTGACCAACAGCATGAGTTCTTGGAGTACGCCTACAACGGTTCGCAGCGGATGGTGGGGCTAATTGCCGATTTGCTGAATGTCTCGCGGATGTCGGCCGGCCGGTTCGTCATTCAGAAGCAGCCGGTCGATTTGGCGAAGATTGTCGAGGAGGAGGTGGGGCAGCTGCAGCGCCGAGCAATCGACAAGCAGCTACAACTGCATTATTTGCCGCCGACCAAGCCACTGCCCCGGGTGCAGATGGATGAGAGCAAGACCCGGCAGGTTATCATGAACTTTATTGATAATGCGGTCTACTACACGCCTCACGGCAGCATTGAAGTAAAACTGGTTCGGCACGGTAAGCGGGTTGAGCTGCTGGTAAAGGATACCGGTATTGGTGTCCCCAAAGCCCTTCAGCGGCGGCTATTTACCAAGTTTTTCCGAGCCAGTAACGCCCAAAAGGTGCGTCCGGATGGCACCGGCCTGGGCTTATATTTGGCTAAGCAGGTAATTGAAGACCAGGGCGGCAGCATTATTTTTGAAAGTATTGAGGGCGAAGGCAGCACCTTTGGCTTCTCACTACCACTGTAAGCTTGCCTATAGGTGCGGGCTTGTCAGATGGTGGCCGCGGCGAAGCTTGAAGTACTCATACCAGGTGAGGCCGACCACGATCGTATCAAAGAGGGTGAGCGCCAGCAGGGCTGATGAGTAGTGGCCGGCCAGTAGCAGCAGGACGGCTGCCGGGTAGGCCCACAGCTGCTCGCGCAGCAGCATGACGCCGAGCACCAAGCGGACGCTTCCCCGCAGTGAAAAGTAGACGATGATAAACAGCCGGCTGCCACTACTTATACTGTTGACCAGATTAACCCCCACGTGCTGGAGTGGGGTTAGTAATGCTTGGAGGGTGTGGACACTTAAGAAGATCAGCAGTATGCCGATGGCGAGCTCGACGACTCCCCCGGCGCATTTCCCGATTACCGCTACGAAGAAGCTATCATCGATAAGAGTGGTTCGGCTGGGCATGTGCTTAGTATAGCGTGCCCCAGCCTGTATACTAGAAAACAAAGGAGTTGTGGTTGGCAGACATATCCAATACCAAGCATAGTATCGAGGTAACAGCAAAGGCTTCCGATGCTCGCGCGACCCAGCTACTGAAGCATCTACAACCCCTAACGGGAGCGGCTCTGGCGAGCCTCGCCGTTACCGACGTGTATACTATCCAGAAGTCGCTGCACCAAAAAGAGGTGGCCTCGATTGCCGCGATGCTGGTTAACCCGGTTAGTGAGCAAGCGGTGTGGTCGTCGGGGC
>DATKHK010000018.1:0-3348 GCA_035510255.1 Saccharimonadales bacterium (SeqCode)
GCCACCAAGCGCCAGGCCGCCACCGCCAGCGGAATAGTTGAACCGCCGGAGACCAGCCACAGCACCTTTTTATCGCTAGCCAGGTAGCCTTGCAATAACCCGCCAACCAAACCAGCCGCTGTCTCACCACTGGTTTGTATAAAGCGCGCCTCTGCCATTAACCCTACTCTCTATCAGTTACCAAGGTATTGTATCAAAAAAGTTAGCATGGCGGGCCGAGATTTCATCGCGATTTAATTTCTGGCCGGTACAGTGGCTAAGACGGGAGGGCCTATGCAATATTACCGATGGCGGCGCTGCCTAACGGCATCCGCTTTAGTCGCCATGCTGACAACCATCGGCGTACTTGCCAGCCTGTCGGCAGCCACCGCCTACGCCGCCCAGGCCGGCGGAATCGGCATTTATCCAAGTGCTGGGGGAACTCCCTCCGTGCCTTGGTTCCGCTACCAGTTACCGCCGGGAAGCAGCCATAGCGATAGCGTCACCGTTGAAAACCGCTCCGGCTCAGCTACCGATCTCTTAATTTACCCGGTTGATGCCGCGCCTACCGGCGACGGCGGGTTCGGCATGATGCCCCAAGCTACCCGTCCCACCGATGCCGGCAGCTGGATTCAGCTTGCTACCAGCCGTCTTCAGCTTAGCCCTGGCGGTACCGCCGTTGTTCCCTTCCGCTTCACGGTGCCGCCGGCAACCAGCGTCGGTCCTCACTACGCCGGCATCGTCATCCAGCCTCAAGCCATCACCCAAAATGGTTGGAACGGTAGCGTCGGAATACAGATTGTTTCCCGAGTTGGAGTACGCGTCTATGAAACCGTGCCGGGTACCGCCCATCCTCGTTTAGCCATCGATTGGCTGCACCCGCTCACCGCAGCCGGTCATCTGGGTTTTGAGCTATCGATTCATAATCGTGGCAATACCATTGCAGTTCCCACTGGAGAGCTGACGGTCACCGCCTTGGGCGGGCGGGTAGCTGCAAGGGTTCGTCTAAGCGCTGGCCGGAGCCTGCCACCCGGCAGCCAACTATCAAGTCGTATTCCGACCGACCTTACTACCGGGTGGCTGCCCCAGCGCTACACCGCTCGGCTACAGCTCAGCGATGCCGCCGCCCCAAGCCAGCACCGCGTCGCCTATACCGTGCGCTTCTGGGTGGGTAGCTGGGCGCGGGTAGCGGTCGTTATTATGCTTAGCATTCTGGCGCTAGCCAGCGGGCTACTGATTTGGCGGCAGATCAGAAAGCGACGGGCTAGAACGACCGGCGCACATGAGCCATCGACCAGTCCCAGTCAGCGGTAGCTTTTTTGTGCGGGTTGAAAATCTCATCAGGGTCAAAGATATCCTTGGTGTCGCGAAACAGCTGATAAACCTTATCGCCATAGGACCGCTGCAGCCACGGGCCGCGAATCATCCCATCATTGTGCTCGCCCGAAAGTACTCCGCCATAGCTCAGCACCAGCTCGTTGACCTCGGTCATAGCCGGTCGCAGCTTGGCCCGTTCATCGCGGTCTTCCAGCTTCATCAGTGGAATGATGTGAAAGTTGCCGTCGCCCAAATGCCCGGCAATGGTGGCCATCAAATCATACTTTTTGATAATCTTACGCAGCTTCGGCAGAAATTCCGTCAGACGCGGTGGCGGCACCACGAGATCATCAATGAACGGAGCGGTATGCTTGTCTTTAACCTTGCTGCGCAACAGGTTAAACGACTCTCGGCGCATAATCCAGAACTTCTGGCTGCTGGCCTCGGTCGGATCCTCCTCCTCGCCCTCAATCTCATAGTAAACATGCTTAAGATCCAACTCCCGGTGCATCGCCCGGATTTTCTGCCGCACCTCATCAGTGGTTTCGCCGTTAAACTCAATCATAATAATCAGCTTGGGGATACCGCGCAGCAGGATCACCCCGTCGGGAATGAGGCTGATTAGCAGCTTGAGCACCCCAAACCAGCCCAGAGTTTTAGCAAATGAGGGCATAAACTTGATCGATAGCCACAGCGTGTAGTCATCAAAGGATTCAAAGCTGGCTGGCTTATGCGCCAGTACCAGCGGAATAATCTCGCCCAGCCGGTCGATGTCCTTGAGGAAAGCGACTAGCAAGCCGGAGTGCTTGCGGTGCGGCACCAAGCGCAGCTTAATATCGGTTACCAGCCCCAGCGTGCCCTGGGCTCCGACGATTAGTTTAGTCAGGTCGAAGATGCCCGCCTCCCGATCCCAGACATCCCAGAGGTTGTAGCCGGTCGAGTTTTTGGTAACATGCGGTTTGGCCGCCTTAATCTCATCATAATGACCGTCGACCAGATCGAAGGTTTTACGATAAAGCTGGCCCTCAAAATCCTGCTGCTTTCGCTTGGCGTCCAGCTCCTTTTTAGTGAGCGGCGCCACCGTATACTCCTTGCCGTCGGCGAATATCACCTTGAGCTCGGTTACAAAGTTTTCGGTTTTACCATACTCCAGCGACTTCTCACCACCGGAATTGTTGTTCACCATGCCACCCAGCGTACAGAGCTCGCGCGAAGCTGGGTATGGTGGCAGCAGCGCCTGGTGCTTAAAGGTTTCCGGCTCAAAGTCGCGGTACAGCACGCCGGGCTGCACCTGGGCCGCCGTCGGGCTTACCTGCTCAATCTTGGTAAAATGGCTGCGGAAATCCACAATGATCGAGTCATTGACCGCTCCGCCCGACATATCGGTGCCAGCGCTACGGCCGGTCAGCGACAGGTTGGGAATGCTCTTTTTATGCTTAATGACGGTTTGCACCAACGCCTGCACGTCGGCCGAGTTTTTTGGGCTGGCCACCAGCTGTGGCTTGACCTCAAATAGGCTGGCGTCATGGCTAAACAAATCAAGGGTGGCGGTATCGTCGCGCAACTCACCGCTAAAGATCTTGGAAAGGTCGGTTTTTAGCTCATCCATTACATTAAGCCTAGTGGAATTTCTGCCCTATTACAACGTGCCCTCGAACCAAACCTTAACCTAAAACAAGCGAGAGCAGGGCCATGCGCAAATAATACCCATTGGCAACCTGAGTCCGCAGATATAGCGCCCGCGGATCACTATCCACCCGCACATCAATCTCGTCGACTCGGGGTAGCGGGTGCAAAATAATGGTGTCCGGGCCGCCCTTCTTTTTAAGCAGCTCCGGCGTCACCACATAGCGGCCGCGGAGCTGAGCGATGTCTTCTTTATTTTTAAACCGCTCCTTTTGAATCCGTGTCCAGAACCAAAAATCAGCACCCGCCGGTATGTCGTCTTCGCTGGAAATTTTGATAAGCTTTAAACCCTTGGCGGCATAGGCCGCAATATCCTTATCCGGCAGCTGCAAAGTCTCCGGCGCCAGCAGGTACAGCGTGTTGTTC
>DATKHK010000019.1:0-4233 GCA_035510255.1 Saccharimonadales bacterium (SeqCode)
CAGTAGCCGGCAGCACGGCCAATCCTACTGTGGGCACTGTCGCTTCCACGGCCACCCTCCAAATCCAGGTGTCATATACCGAACTGGCGATTCAGAAATCGGAGCTGTCGTCACTCGCGCAGTCGCAGGAAAGCCAGCAGCTGGGCGCCCAAAGCCAGATTTACGACGACGGCAGCAGCAACCTTTCGTTAACCGCTCTAACCCAGCCGCAGTCCGACGGTTCGCAGCGCTTCAAGGCCTCTGCCACTGCCTACGCCGGTACCAAAATCAATACGGCCGCTCTGGCTAAGCAGATCAAGGGCCAGAAGTACGGGGAGGCGGTAACCACGGCCGGGCAGGTCTCGGGCGTTACCAAGGCCACAATTACATTAAGTCCAAGCTGGGCGACCAGTCTGCCGACCATTACCAGTCATATACATGTGAGCATTAAGGTTTCGAATCCGAGTGGCTAGCAATATTTTGGGGGTGGACTTTGGCGCTAAGCGAGTCGGGCTGGCTTTGGCGGTGGCCGAAGCTGCACCACAGCGGCTGTCGACACTCCCCAACGACGCCCAGCTGCTAGCGGCCTTGAGTGCACAGTTAGCCGATCACGCCATTGATACCGTGGTGGTCGGGCTGCCGCGTAACTTGGACGGCGATGATACCGCGCAGACCGCGGTGGCACGCGCCTTTGCAGCCCGCCTGCGGGCCGCCCACCCCGAAATCCAAGTTATATTGCAGGACGAAGCCGGCACCAGCCAGGTGGCTCGTGAGCGGTTAATACACCAAAAGGTGCGTGATGTCGCGGCGGTGCTCGATCAAGAGGCCGCCGCCATCATTGTGGAGGACTTTTTGGCGTGAGTGATTTTTACGGCGATCACCACCATTATCAGCACCATCACCGGCATCGGCGGCGGCCATGGCGCTGGATTGTGGCCGGCCTCCTCACTGCCATAGTGGTAGTTGGTTTTGGCAGTGCAATTTGGTACATGCTGGAAACCCAGCCAGCCAGTTCCCAGGCGGCACTCCCGGTGAGTTTTCAGTTAACCAGCGGTACCAGCTTGCCGACACTAGCTAGCCAGCTTCAACAGAAAAAGATCATTAGGAACGCCACCGCCTTTACCATCTATGTGGTGGCCAAAGGAGTGCGGCATAGCCTAGAGGCCGGCAACTACCAGCTAAATCCCCATGACCAGCTAGCTACTATTGTGAACGTGTTAGCTAACGGGCAGATTGCTAAGTACACGCTGGTGGTGCCAGAAGGCTTTACCATAGCCAAAATTCGCGCATTGGCGGTCCAAAAAGGCATTAGCGCTCAGGCTTTTAACGCTGCTCTGGCGGCGACCTACACCAACAGCTTTCTATCTGGCCGCCCATCTGGCGACACCTCACTGGAAGGCTACCTGTTTCCTGATAGCTACCAGATAGAGCAACCACCTAACGCGGGGGCGCTAATCCAGGCCATGCTGGACGACTTTGGCCAGAAGGTAACCCAGGCCGGTCTGGCGCAGGCCTATGCCGCCGAGGGCTTAACCTTACACCAGGGCGTCACCTTGGCTTCTATTGTGCAGCAGGAGGCCGGGAATCCTAAAGACCAGCCGATTATCGCCCAAGTCTTTCTAAAGCGCATACAGCTAGGTATGCCGCTGCAATCGGACGTGACGGTGAATTATGCCTCCGAACTGACCGGTCTACCGTTCAGCGTAACCCTTAATTCACCGTATAACACCTACGCCCACACCGGCCTCCCACCCGGCCCAATCGCCAGCCCGGGCTTGAGCGCCATGGAAGCGGTGGCCCATCCGGCCGACACCGACTACCTATACTTCTTAGCGGATAAGAACGGGGTCGTCCACTACGCCCAGACCGCCCAACAGCATGAAGCCAACGTCCAGCAATACTTGGACCAGTAACCATAAGCGAAATGTTACTACGCTATATTTTGTCAAAAAAGTCATTATTTTTTACGTGCACCAGTATAAATGTTGGGTTTTTGCCTCTATAGAGCCAAGAAGTCTATATTGACAGAGGGTTGTGGGCACTGATACTATACCGAACGTATATTGATAAGCTTAAGCATATTAGTATCCTGTCGATTGATCGCACGGAGATGTAACCTTAGGTCGAACCTCTCCCTTCCGGCTAGTACGGAGAAAGATTTAACCGACAGCTCCCACGCAACTTACAAGATGCCGCGTGGGGTGGAGAACACAACATTAGTAGAGAAGTTAGCAGTTCGCTGCCGGCCGTTGGAATCGGCCTCAGCCCTACCAGACCCACTTCAAAACTAAAACTTCCAACCGCAGCCCAGCTGCCACAATCTAACAAAATTCCCGAAAGCGCGACCCTCACACCCGTTGGACGCGTGGTTCAAGTTACCACCCGACTGGTTGCTAAGGTTTACGCCGCTCCGCGGTTGTTGCGTCACGCCGGCATGATCCTGATGGTTGGGGCGGTGGTGTTAACCGGTTCAACCGGGCACGCTACCGGCCTGAATGCGTTGGCTGACCAAACCAGCAGTGGCGCGGCGCTTGATCCGGCGGCGGCGGCCACTGTCGCGGCTACGGTGGCTAGCCAGACCGACCTGCTTGTAACACCGGAGGCTGATTCGAACGCCCAAACATTGAACGCTCAAATTAGCCTGCCAACCTCGGATAACGGCACCCTGGCGGCACCGGATGTGGTTAACACCTCGGGCGCGACCAACCCCGGCGTAACCACCTACACCGTGCAGGCGGGCGACACCCTCCAAAGCATCGCCACCGACTTTGACATTACCAGCGACACTATCGTTTGGGCCAATAATCTGAGCGCCAGCAGTAGCCTAACGCCGGGTCAGCAGCTGACAATTTTGCCGGTTTCCGGTGTTCAGTACACGGTGCAGGCGGGCGACACCCCTCAATCGGTGGCTGCCCACTTCCAGGCCAATGCCGACCAAATCCTCGCCTTCAACAACATCTCCGGTGGCTTGACTCCCGCCCAGACCATTGTGGTTCCGGATGGGGTAATGCCGCAGCAGGCTGACGCCGCAACGCCTTCAGTGGCGACTACGGTGCCGGCCGGAACAGCGGTCAGCGCCACCACCATTGATACGCCGGTTGGCGCCGGTCCGGGCAGCATCAGCAACAGTTACGCCAAAGGCTACTGCACCTGGTATGTGGCTACCAAGCGGACGGTTCCGAATGACTGGGGTAATGCTATCAATTGGTACGGTGCCGCCCAGGCTAGCGGCTACAGTGTCGGCACGGTGCCGCGTCCCGGTGCGATTGCCTGGAGTGGCGTTGGTTACTACGGCCACGTCGCTTACGTTGAAAGCGTCTCTGGCAGCAACGTTACCATCAGTGAAATGAACTGGAACGGCGGCTGGGACAAGGTCGACTTCCGGACGGTACCGGCCTCGACCTTCCGCTACATCTACTAATAACCTATATAATAGGCCTATGTTTGCCGATAAGATTGAAATTCGGGTAATTGCCGGCCGCGGCGGCGATGGCCGCTTAAGCTTCCGGCACGAAAAGTACCGCCCCCGAGGCGGCCCAGACGGTGGCGACGGCGGCCGTGGCGGCAGCGTGGTACTGCGCGCCGACCACAACCTCAACACGCTGTCGGCTTTCCGACGGCGTTCGCGGATTGCCGCGCCGGGCGGGGAATCGGGTGGCGGTGACCGCCGACATGGCCGCAATGGCGAGGATGTGTTGGTGGCGGTACCGGAGGGAACGCAGGTGTTTGTCGGAGAAAACTTGGTGGTTGACTTGGTGAGTAGCGGCCAGGAGGCGGTGGTAGCGCGCGGCGGCCGCGGTGGCTTTGGCAACGCCCACTTTACTTCCTCGGTGCGTCAGGCGCCGCGGGCAATTGAGCTGGGTGAGCCCGGCGAAGAGAAGCAGCTGACGCTGGAGCTCAAGCTGGTGGCTGACGTCGGTTTGGTTGGCCTCCCCAACGCCGGCAAATCCACCTTGCTATCGGTGATCTCGAACGCCAAGCCGGAGATCGGCGATTATCCCTTTACCACGCTGACCCCCAACCTAGGCGTGGTCGATTTTGAAGGGCAGGGCTTTCTGGTAGCCGATATCCCGGGACTAATCGAAGGCGCCAGCCAGGGCAAAGGGCTAGGCGATGAGTTCTTGCGGCATATTGAGCGCACAGCGGTGCTGCTGCACCTGATTGACGCCTATTCGGATGACGTCGTGCGCGACTACACCCTGATCCATAATGAGCTGAAAAGCTACTCGCCGGCGCTGCTGCAAAAACCGCAGG
>DATKHK010000020.1:0-2908 GCA_035510255.1 Saccharimonadales bacterium (SeqCode)
GATCAATCGAGCGCTCTTCGACAGGGATGTTCAAGCTAGCGGCGATCTTGATCACGCTGTCACGGGTGATGCCTTCGAGAATGTCGCCGGCCGTGGCGGGGGTTACCAGTCGCCCATCGCGTACCAGGAACAGGTTGGCTACCGTGCCCTCGGTGACATGCCCGGCCAGATCCAGCGCGATCGCCTCATCGTAACCGTTCAGCAGCGCCTCATTTTTCATTAAACTGGCATTAACGTACGAACCATTTACCTTGGCCCGCGCTGGGATCATGTTGTCGGCCACCCGCTGCCAGCTGGAAATACAGGCGTGGACGCCGCTGCGCCGTAGGATCTCGCCCATTGGATAAACATACATACTTAATGAATTTTTAAGGCCATTGATCCGCGTACCGGCAATCAGCTCATCAATAAAAAGCGTGGCCCGAATAAGAGCATTCTCTTCCACCTGATTTTTCCGCAGTAACTCCAGGACAATCTGCTCAAACTGCTGGGCGGTGTAGTGGCTAGTAAAATCGTCAAAGCCCATAATACGGGCGGCATTCACCAACCGTTTATAGTGGTCGGCCAATCGGAAGCAGTACAGCTGTTTGTCGGCCGCCACCCAGCGGACATTAAATACCGTGTAAATACTCAAGCCGTACAGCACCGGCGACGACGCGATATTCAGGTTTGCCTCGCTGGCCGGCACAAAACCGTCGCGGAGGTAAGCCAGAGATTTAATGTAATTAAGTGGTTTTGATGTCATAACATTATTAATTACTATATCATGAAAACTGCGCACGTTTGCGCTGCTGCCAGGCCGGGTTTTGGCGTACCAGCTTAGCTTTATCGGCCGGGTTGGCTAGCAGCAGCGCTACCGCCTCTTCGGCAAACACCCCGTTCTGCGAACCCTTGGCCAGCACAATATCGCCCGCCCCCAGCTTTGAGCGCACGTACTCTCCCGCTTTATAGGGCGAACGGAAAGCGTGGATCTGCTCGGCTGGCAGCCCGGCGGCGGCCGCACCGGCCGCGATATAGCTGCCGGCCTCAGTACCAACGGTTACCAGCAGGTCGACTTTTTTGGCGGCGGCCGCGCCCACCTCGCGATGCTCATGCTCGCTCTGCGCGCCAAGCTCATTCATGGAGCCTAGGATAGCAATGTGGCGACCCGGCAGCTCGGTCAGTGTCTGCAGCGCTGCCAGTACCGCCGTCGGCGCGGCGTTGTAGGTGTCATCAATAATGGTGCTGCCGTCGGCGCCGGCCAACACCTGCATGCGCCCGGCAAACGGCGTAATCGCTTCAACGCCGGCCGCGATCTCCGTAGAGGTCAGCCCCAGCTCCTCGCCCACCGCGGCGGCGGCGGCCAACGGCGCCAAATTATGCTTACCGATAGCGGTGGTCTGGACCGTAATCTCTCCATCATTAAGAATTAATGAACCAGCGAGCGTCAAATCCTTGGCCCGCCGGACATGCTCCCAATGCACCTCGCCGGCCGCCACCCCGTAGGTTTGGATCGGCTTACCCAGGCTGCCGGCTTCGGTCATCACCCGCTTATCCTCGGCGTTGAGCAGTACCGCCCGGCTCGCCCGCGCCAACGCCATCTTTTCCCGCGCTATCGCCGTTAGCGAACCCAGCTGCTCCAGGTGCGCCGCCGCGATCGCTGTGACAATGCCAATGTCCGGCGTCAGGTAGCGCAGGTAGCGCGCCATGTCGCCCGGCTCATCGACACCCAGCTCCAGCACCAACACATCATAGGGATAATCACCGGCCAGCTTCTTATCGATCTGGCTCATAATGCGCAGCCAAGCCAGTGGGTTGCTCAGCGCCGCCGGCACATCCAGCTCAAAAATCGCCAACGGCAGACCAATCTCCGAGTTAAAATTACCGCGCTGCACCTGCACCCGATACTTTTGGCCCAGCACCGTCGCTACTGCCAGCTTGGTTGAGGTTTTGCCAACGCTGCCGGTTATGGCCACCACTTTCAGGCGGCGCGTTTCAATCAACCGTTGCACTCGCCGCTCTAGCTGTCGCGCGACCAAGTGCCGCAAAGCGGTTTTAAGCTGCTTCATTCCTTAACCGGCTCCCCAGTAGCCCGCTGCCTAGCCCGTATCGGCAGCAGTGAGAACACTGGCGGAATGGCGAACAGTATCAAGCTTAATCGGGTATCAATAAAACTGGCAGCGATCCCCCAAAAGTAAAAGGCCGGCACGCCTAAGATGCGGCGGTTGACGCTGCGGCTGGTAGCTGCCGGCAACCGCGCCTCTTCGATCATCCAACTGTGATGAGTGGCATACTCCCAAATGAGATACAGCATCAGGCTACAGAGCATCAGGTTGGTGCCATAAACTAGAATTGCCACCTGCTCATGCGGATAGGTGCCGAGTAGCGCGGCCGAAAACGGCACAAAGCCGATCAGCAGTAAAAAGGTGATGTTCAGCCATATCAGCCGTAGGTTCAGCCGCTTAATAAAAGCAAATTGGATATGGTGCGATACCCAGTACACCGCTAACACCATAAAACTAATGGCGTAGATAATCGCCTGTGTCCCAATCACGCCGATCCCCGACAGAAAAGCCGCCGACGATTCATGCGCCGGCAGGTGTGGGACATGAATTTGAAAGGCTAGCAGCGTCATGGCAATCGCAAAAATACCGTCGGTTAGGGAAACAATCCGCTCAGGCTTCATAGCTCAAATTATACAGTACCAGTCGAAGTACTTGTCAGAGGTGGCCCCGAAGCTATTCGGCGGCGGCCAAAATAAAAACCCCAGGCCAACCACGCGGTAAGGCGTGGCGGCCCGGGGCAGGCACCGGAGGTGTCGGTGGGACTCGAGAAGAAACCGACGCGGGAGCAGGGCCTCACAGGCTGAGGAAGTTGGCACGCGATTTGGCATACCTAGCCTCAGCAAGGAGCTATCTTCCCTGGCAGG
>DATKHK010000021.1:0-3207 GCA_035510255.1 Saccharimonadales bacterium (SeqCode)
GCAATCACCTTGTTCGCGAAACTACTGGTAAACATTTGGGGCTGCAGCTGCAACAGGCCGTCAAGCAGCCATAAAACCCCTAATGATATTTGCACACCGCGCCTGGTGGGCTTGAATTTAGCTGGCAAAAACCTTCTGGCCAATTTTTTGCAAGGCGATCTCTAAAATAGAGATTGTTACGATGATTGCGAGCGCGGTCAGGCAGGCGGCGGTCAGGCCTTTGTGAGTAACGAGGATCAGCAAGACACCGCTTAACACCAGTAAGCCGCTAAGCCCTAGGATCAACTGCCTACCCCGATCCGGATGCAGCTTGCGAGCTAGCACGGCCACATACCGAACCACGAAAGCAACCAGAAGGGTTACCCCGAGGAAAATATGCACTGCCAGTAAATACACCATTACCATTACTATATCGCTTGCGGCGCGGCGTTGGCAACTACTTAGTTCCAGGCCGGCCTAATCCGAAACACAGCCCCCGGTTGAAACCGTTGCGCTGTCGTTTTCGGCCTTATGGATGTCCGGCAGCACCGCGGCAGAAGTAAGGGCATACCCCACACTGCTGTTAACTTCCGAGCGGGCAAACACCACTCCCAGCACGGTGCCGCCAGGAGCCACCAGCGGGCCGCCGGAGTTGCCCGGGATTACCACCGCCTCGAGTTCATAAATCTGCCGCTCGGTTATACCTTCATCATAAATATTGCGGCCGGTTGCCAGATAGCTCTGGATGACCGCGGCCGGTGTCGCCGTAAAGCTGCCGCCCCCCGGATAGCCCAGCACCACGCTGTGGGCCCCATTGGCCGCCACCGCGCTACTAACCGGCAATGTTGGGTCGTCCAGGCCGCCAACCCGCAAGACCGCCAAGTCCAGATTGGGGTCAAACAGTACCGGCCTAGCGGTGTGGACGCCTTTGTCGTCAATTACCAGGGGATTGGTGATGCCAGCCACCACGTGCGCATTGGTCACTACCAACCCCGGCGCCACCACAAAGCCGGAGCCAGCCACCTCTTCATTGCAGCCAAAGCCTTCAACCTTCACCGTCGAAGCGCCGGCGACTCCCACGGCCTCACTCACCTCTGCCGTAGACGCCACCCCACTGACCTGCCCCGGCTGCGGCTCCGGACCTAAGAATACCTGCGGGAAACCATTCGGATCAATCAAGCGCTGGATACGCGCGATTACCGGCGGCGCTGGCGGCAACACGCCGTCAATCAGGCGTACCAAGCGCGACTGCTGCACCTCCTGGCTAATCCCCAAATCCGGCAGGTTCAGTACCATAGCCGCCACCAGCCAGACCGAAAGGCAGACCAGCACCGCTCCAAACAACCCGCCCAACCCGGCATCCACCGCCTGTATCCGCCAGCGCTGCACTAAATGAGCCAACCGCATTCCGATATACTCACCCAAACTACTCAATGCCACCGCGATTACGAGAACCACCCCCAGAACAATCACCGCTTTAGCGGTAGTCGTGTGGCCATACTTGGCCGCGGTCGGAGCTACCAGCGCCGCCACGAACAATCCGCCCCAAAAGCCGGCAAATGAAAAGAACTGCCGCGAAAACCCAATGCGCGCGCCGCGCACAATGTCGGCCAGCAAAAAGATGAGTATTCCAATATCGAGAGCATTCATGGCTCTATAATACCGGAACTCGGGGAAACTCGCCGATAAATGCGTTTAGAGTTCAAGACCTTGGAATCATCTGACCCGGAGTTTTAAGTCCAATCCCCATGTGCTTGCGGTCGTTGTTGTAGTAATCCAAATAGGCATTAAGTTGGAGCTGGGAGACATTCTGGCGCAGCGGGTGCTGTCCGAGACACTCCTCCTGGATGGTGCGGTTAAAGCGTTCAATATGGGCATTGTCGTTACTCTGGCGGACTCGGGAGTGGCGCAAAGCAATGCTTCTGGCCTGGAGCATGTCATGAAAGTACTTCTGGAACTCTGGCCCGTTGTCGGTCTGCATCATGGTGAAAGCAAAGCTGGCCGCAGACTGTGCCCGTAGCGCCACCTCGAGACTCATGGCTTGAGAGAGCTTGTCATGCACTTCGGCATAGGCCCAGCGAGAGTAGAGGTCAATGACGGTGTAGAAGTAGAAGCGCTCACCCGTACTCCAGTCCACAAAGTGGATGGTATCCATCTGGACTAAGGCTCCCGGAGCCAGAGCTAGGGGTCTCGGTACTGGTGGCCGGTAGCGCTTCCACTTACCCCTGGATTTGAGCAGCTCATGGCGACTCAGGGTACGTTTGATGCTCGAGAGACTAACCCTAACCCCTTGCTCACGTAAGTCGTCGTAGACCACCTCAGCGCAGCGGTTGTGTTTCAAGCGAGCCTCAATGATGGCCTGGACGATCTCTGCTGAGAGGGCCCTAGGATGGCTCTTCGGCCGTGAGCTCCTTGTTGGGATGGGCAAACGACCGTCAGCCGGAGCCCTGGCTACCCACTTAACCACGGCCGACTGAGAGTAGCCAAAGTGTCTGGCTACCTGGCGCGTTGAGTAGCCTCGTTTAAGCATCACTACAGCCTGACGTCTTACTTGAGCTAGGTTGGGATTGTTTGAATATGCCATATTCATAGCTTGGCCCTAAAAGTGATTCCAAGCTATTGAACCATTACGTTACCTTGACTTATTGACTGATTTGGGGCATTATAAAGTATTCCGTTGTCCACTATACCTCGATCGGAAAGGACCTCAATATGTGGGCTTTGATAATCGCCGGCATCCTCATCTTGCTGGCCGGTTTGTCTGTTGCGGCCGGCACCACTAATCGAACTAACTCCCTAATCGGTTGCCTAGTAGTGATAGCAGGAGTCCTCTGTCTTGTATTCGGCTTCTATGAAGACGGTCAACAAAATAAGACCCTACCCAATCTACAGTCGAGGGTTTGCGAAGTTCACATATCGCTCGACTATTCCCGCTTTGAAAGACCGGGAAGCGATGTCCAAAAGCTAGTAAAGGCTCTTGGCCATAACGCCAAATGCGAAGGTACCATCACCGCTGAATACCAATATGGGCCACCGATAAAGATCCCGCTCAAATAGCGGGCACAAAGGACTCCACGCCGTGCATCACCTGATGTAGTCGCCTCGTTGTTTCGAGGAACCACGGTCTGGCCGTGAGATTCTCTCTCGCGGCCTTTTGCATTTCTTACTTATTTAATAGCGCGATCAGCCGGTCAACCAGGCGGGCCGGATCATCGTCATAGATTACGC
>DATKHK010000022.1:0-2792 GCA_035510255.1 Saccharimonadales bacterium (SeqCode)
AACCACAGCTAGGCATATGTTAAAATTCGTATCTTTTTGCAACCGTAAGCGATATAATTAGGCCATGGATGCCCAAGACATTCGCGTACTTTCATTCGGGGCAGCCACCCAGGATGTCCTGCTGCGTGGCAAGGCCTTGCATGCCAAACGCGATGTCCGTACGCACAGCTATGTTGAAGAGTTCCCGTTGGGCGGTAAGTTTGAGCTCGATAGCATCTTTTTTGATGTCGGTGGCGGTGCCAGTAACGCCGCGGTAACCTTTGCCCGCCAAGGTCTGCATAGCAGTTTTGCTGGCAAGGTCGGCCGCGATCCGGCCGGCGCCGAGGTGGTACGGGTACTGAAGCGCGAAGGGGTCGATACCACCCATGTGCGGGTTGATGAGCGCTGGAACACCGGCTACTCCACGATTTTGCTGGCCGATAACGGCGAGCGGACGGTACTGGTTTACCGCGGCGCTAGCCATCATCTCAAAACCGAGGATTTTTACACCGACAAGCCGTTAGACGCCCACTGGTTTTATATTTCATCGCTGGCCGGCAACATGGACCTGCTGAAGCGGCTATTGCAGCACGCCCACAAGCATCACATTAAGGTGGCGCTGAATCCTGGTAGCGGCGAGCTGGAGCAGGCTAAGAAACTGCGCAGCTTTTTGCCGGCGGTAGAGATTTTGATCGCCAACCGGCAGGAAATGGAGCATATCTTTGGCGGCGAGAAGCCGACCCAGACCATGCTCAGCGCCATGGCCCACTGCCCTTACGTGGTAATGACCGACGGCCCGGCCGGCAGCTACGCCTCTGACGGCCAAACCATCTATTTTGCCGGACAGTACAAGAAAGTTAAGGTGATTGATCGTCTGGGGGCCGGAGACGCTTTTTGCTCCGGCTTTACCTCGGCCATCGCCCGTGGCTGGGGGATTGAGGAGGCGCTAACCCTTGGCAGCGCCAACTCAACCTCGGTAGTTAGCAAGATTGGCGCCAAGACTGGTATTCTGCGCAGCGCCCAAGCAATCAAACGGATGAAGGTTAAGCGCGTCAGTATTTAAAGGAGGGAGTATCGCTTGGCAAGTAGATTAGCGACATTTTTAGAGGCCAAAGAGCCATTATTTGACGTGGCGCTGCATCAGCTGGAGCAGCGTACCGGTAAAAAGGGGATCGACGCGGCGCTGGCCGGCGAGATTGCCCACCACGCCGGCGTGGTGATGGGCGAACTAGGGCTGGCCGACGATTGCAGTGGGCCGGAGCTGTATGCTGCGTTGACGGCTAAGGCCCGCGAGCATGACGCGCATTTGGCCCGGACGCTAGGCGGCCAGGATCCGGAAAAGGTGGCCGAGATGATCCCGCTAGCCATCCGCCGTCTCGAGCAGATCCAGATGCCGCGCAACTGCTTTGCGCTTAAATATGAGAAGGCCGCCGAAATGCTGGCCAAGCGCCCACCGCAAGCCTTGATGCAGCGGCTCGGTTACACCGATTGCGCGGCCATGATCGCGGGCGAGGATCTGGCCGAGCTATTTATCGCCATCCGCTTTACCGAAGGGCCGGATTGGCTGAACGAGTTCAATACTATCTACGCCGATCTGACCGGCGACGATTTTGAGCAACGGCCGATTAAGCTGGTGCGCTTCGATGCGCACAAATGGGGCGATGTGGCCGCCCATTTTATCGAAAAGAAGAAGCATATCAACACCCACTCCAAGGAAATGGGCGTGGTGGCGATTCTGCCGCCGACCGCCGACCGTATGCCGGCGATCACCCTCAAAGTTATGACCCTGACGCTGCACTATTACAACGAGGTCCGGCTGTACAGCGCCTACTTTAAGCTGCTGGCTCACAAGCCGCATTTTGGCCGCATTTTGAGCGAAACCCTGATTGCCGACACCCCGCCAATCCACCTGATGGCTCACGGTAACGTCCATTGGCGGGTGATCCAGCGCTACTATGGCAAGATTGGTGAGGGTGATAAGCACCCGGAGATTTTTCAGCCGCATCTGCAGCCGGAGGATTTGCATTGGCGGGCCGCCGAAAAAATCCTGTATCAGATTGATCCGGAAATGGGAATGTGGCGCGACCTAGATTATGTGGCCGTGCTTAAGGGCGACGACACTGTCACCTTCAATCTTATGGATGTGGTATTGAGTTACGCCAACGGGGTAGTTTACGCTGAGCGCTATCTCTACCATTTTCGCGAATCGCTCTGGAACGAGCTGTTTGCCCGCTACATGGGGGAGAAAACCCTGCGCGATGAGCTGTTGATAAAACTTGATAACGCTGTTGTAAAGCCCGAAGAGCTGGCTTAATGGCTGTTCCGGGCGAGCATCCGTATCAGTTGTGCGTGTCGGGAGCGGCCAAGGGCACGACGGTGGCCGGCGCTTTTGAACTGGCCGAAGCCGCCGGCCGGCGGGTGGCCGAAACCGGCAACACCTTGCTGACCGGCGCGACCACCGGATTGCCAAACTACGCCGCCAAGGGAGCTAAGCAGGCTGGCGGCATCTCGATTGGTTTTTCGCCGGCTACTACCCGGCGGGAACATGTAAAGTCCTACCGACTGCCGACCAAGCATTACGACAGCATCGTCTGTACCGGCTTTGGCTACACCGGCCGTGACCTGTTGCTGGTGCGTTCCTCCGACGCGGTGATTATAATTGGCGGCCGCATCGGTACGCTGCAAGAGTTTGCCGTGGCCTTTGAGGAGAAGACGCCGATTGGGGTGGTGGTCGGCTCCGGCGGTACCACCGGTATTATCAAAGCAGCGCTGAAGGTCGCCAAACGCAGCCGGCACAGCGTAATCTATGACGA
>DATKHK010000023.1:0-6530 GCA_035510255.1 Saccharimonadales bacterium (SeqCode)
CTTCTGATCAACGCTACTCTTGTTGGTAGTGCTGATGCTGTTGTGTGAGCTCGGGCCGGTGTTGCTGATGCTACCATCGGCCGAAGCTACGCCCAAACCGAGACCAACGGTGGCCAAAGCGATTGAGCTGTATCGTAGAACTGTGTGAATACGCATTATTATTTTCCTTCTTTCTTTAAATTACCTAGTTGCTATTGTTGGTTTGAATGTCGACAACGCTGCTCCCCGACCCGGAAACGGTCGTCTGCGAGCTAGTGTAGACATTGTTGGAACTATCTGCGGTGCTGCCGCTAGAGCTAGAAGATACCGACACATTCAGCGAACCTTCAGGGGTGCTGGAAGTCGCGTGGTTGGTCTGGGTATCTACTGCGGTGCTATCCGGTGAAACCTGCACAGTGGCCGATCCACCAGGGGTATCAACCCGAGTAGTTCCTGGTTTTGCCGGTACCGTTTCGCCATTTACCGTAACGGAGACGGGTGGATTTTCCACAACACCCTGACTCGCGAGCATTGGCGAACCGTCGGTAGACGTGCTGCTATCAGCCTTATAGGAAGCCGGCTCGCCAGCCGATCGGTGCACAAGGGTGAAAACTGCCCCGATAACGGCCAAACTAACCATGCCTGCTATAATCGTCGATTTTGTAGGTACGAATGTCATATGGCCTAACCCTTCTAGGCGTTTGCCCGCTTGGCTGTGTAGATTGCGCTGCCGCCGGCGCCAACCAAACTTAGCAATGCGGCCAGAGCCATCAAGCCGGTGGAAACACCTTTGGCTTGAGTTAGGGCTGCGGTCGACACACCGGCTGGCTTATAGCCCGCTTGCAGTGCCGAAACATTACAGACCTGACTACATCCGGTATCTGGCAAGGTCGCTGCTGCACTGCCGCTACCGGAAGTACCGGTTGAGCTGGCTGTAGTAGCTGAACCACCGCCTTTGCCAGGGGTACTGCTGGAACTGGAGCTGGAGCCAACGCCTGCGCCACTCCCTGTGCCGCCGCCGGATCCCGCGCCTGAACCACCGCCCTGTCCGGGCGTGCTGCTTCCGCTGCCAATGCTAACTGTCGTGGTGGTGTTGTTGGTGTTGTTAACATTCCCGCTGGTAGCATTTCCTGCCGTGGTATTGTTCGAAACCGTTGCTGAACCTGAAGACGCCTGCTGGTAGTTATTGTTCACCACCACCACATTGTTAGTGTTGGTCGATGTATAGCTACTGCTGTTCGTATTCGTTACCGTATTGGTTGAGTTTGGCCCGGTAGTACCAATGCTACTGTCGGCAAATACTCCGCCAACACTCACCAAGCTGAGGGCGCTGGCCAAAGCCAGGGTTCCACCCAATTGCTTGAATCGCATAGATCGCATCACGATCACCTCCTTTCTTCAAAGCGTTCGTTAGTTTTTTGGTAATAGCTGTGTGTTCGCCTCCACATCAAAATGAGTTCTATCAAGTCGCATAGGCGTAGATAAAACTCATTTCTCGTGGAGTGGCAAAAAGAAGGTTGGCAACGCTCACATCACTGCGGGCGGCTCCGAGAAATCCGGACCGGCGCAAGCGTGCCGTATGGGTGTTAACAGGTAGCTGACTAAGCAGCTTAGCTAGTAAGAAAAGGCCAATAACCAAGCTCACGGCCAGACCAGTCGGAAAGTCTGTCAACGGAAAGCTGTGAAGCAGTGGCACCAGGACCTGCGTCATTAGGAGAGGCAGCTGGACCAAAAAACCGACCGGCGCATGTGGCAACCCAGGACTCGACTGCTGGGGCATCGAAGGAGCAGTAGTAGCGATTAGCTCCGGCTGATTGGTCGGGCTAGCCGCTGAAGCCACCGCTACCGCCCGCTGGACAGCCCGGGCGATGGCGGCTGGCTGACTACTGAAAGTAGCCACAGATTGAGAACTCGTTGGACTAGTGGTAGAACCAGAGGCAGCTGGAAGAGCTGTGCCGTTATCACTCGCTGATGGATTTTGAGCAGTTCCGGCGGGCGGCTGCACCTGAGTGACGCCGCTACCGCTACTAAGACCCGCTCCGGGAGCAATCGGTGTATTTAAGGTGGGGCCACCGGTCAGATTTGTACCGGTGCCCCCAGAGGAAGCGCCGCCGCTGTTGCTACCGGCCCCTGTGCCCGTTGTTTGATTATTGCTAGTGATATTGATGATCTGACTGGTGGTGTTGCCGGCAACCTGTGAGCCGGTCTGACCGGATTGTCCGGTAGGAGTAGAGGGGGCCACACTACCATTGTCGGTACTATCAGCAAGGGCCATCCCGGTAGTTAAGACCAACCCCAGAGCAGCAACGCCGAATTGAACCAGCAATCGTCGTGTCATCAACTTCCTTCCTCACATCACCCATATTTACATTAACTATTCATTAATGGTTAAAGGTGTGAAGTACAGGATACAGCCTGGCCGCTTATCTGGACACCAGCGGTTTTACCAAAAGAATCCCGATGAATGTTGTAATTTTTGGATAAAAGACTCAAGTATTAGATTTGTAGCATAAGCAAAAATGCCTTAGCATAAGCAAAATATGCTTATGCTTATTATTAATTTACAACAATTAGTACTTTTGCTTAAGATGTATTAATGAAGGCTAAGCTTCGTCTGGGGCCGCGGAGCTATCCCCTATTTCTTGCTCGAGCTTGGCTTCGCCGATCAGAGCAATTGATGCTACCTTATCTTCGGCCTTCAACCGCATGATGCGCACCCCTTGAGTGGCCCGTCCAATTAGCGAGATATCTTTAAGCGGCAGACGAATAATCTGTCCGCTGGTTGAAATAATGACCAGATCATCATCAGGACTTTCAATCGCCCGCACTTCGACGGTTTTACCGGTTTTGGCGGTGACCACGCCGGCTTTAATGCCCAAACCGCCACGGGCATGGGTGGCAAACTGATCAACCTTGGTACGCTTACCGTAGCCGTTCTCCATGACTACCAGCAAAGTAGTTTTGGGCTCAACCACATCCATGCCGACTACACTGTCGCCGCCACGCAAACGCACGCCGCGCACACCACGGGTAGCCCGTCCCATCGGCCGCACATCACTCTCCTTAAAACGGATAGCTTGGGCCAATGCCGTCGACATAATGATTTCATCACTGCCGGAGGTCTGTTTAACCCAGCGCAGTTCGTCACCGGCGTCCAGTTTAATGGCAATGAGGCCGCTGGTCCGCACATTTGCGTAATCAGCCAACGGGGTTTTCTTAACGGTGCCATGCTTGGTCGCCATAAACAGGTATTTGGCGGCCTCTCCAGCGGCAAAGGTATTGATTGAGGTAACAACCTCGTCCGGGCCAAGCTGCAACAGGTTAACGATCGCTTGGCCTTTAGCGGTACGGCTAGCCGCCGGCACTTCATAGACCTTTTGGCGGAACACCCGTCCCTTATTGGTAAAGAACAGGATAAAGTCATGGTTGTTGGTTAGGACGAGATGTCCCACTATATCCTCTTCCTTGGTAGTCATGCCCATAATGCCTTTGCCACCCCGTCCCTGGCTTTTATAGGTGTTAGCCGGAATTCGCTTGATGTAGTTGCCCTGAGTAAGTGTTACAATCACCTGCTCGTTGGGAACCAACTCCTCTTCGCTAAACTTGCCCAATTCGGTGGGGATAATCTGGGTGCGGCGCGGATCGCCGTACTTTTCCTTTACGTCCAGCAGCTCTTCCTTAATGATGCGCAGGATCTCGCTCTCGCTGGCTAGAATCTTCTCCAGGGCGGCGATTAGCTTAAGCAGCTCGGCCAGCTCATCCTCAATCTTCTGGCGCTCCAAGCCGGCCAGCGTCCGCAGCTGCATCGCCAAAATAGCCTTAGCCTGGATGACGGTCAGCTTAAATTTCTTGATCAAATTGGCTTGGGCATCATCGGTCGTACGCGAAGCTCGTATTGTTGTAATAACTTCATCAATGTTATCGAGAGCGACCTTCAAACCTTCCAAAACATGGGCACGGTCTTTGGCCTTACCGAGCTCAAATTCGGTGCGGCGACGGACCACTAACTGACGATGTTTGGTGAACTCCCGCAGCATCATCTCCAGCGTCATAACGCGGGGCTGACGGCCGTCGTCGGCCAGTGCCAGCATGTTCACGTGGAAAGCGCTCTGCATCTGTGTTAGACGGTACAGTTGGTTGAGGATCTTCTTCGGGTAGCTATCTCTTTTGAGCTCCACCACCACCCGAATACCATTACGGTTGCTCTCGTCGCGCAAGTCGCTAATCCCGGTAATACGCTTATCCTTGACCAGCTCGGCGATCTTATCGACCAGCGTAGCCTTGTTTACCTGATAGGGTATCTCGGTGATGACAATCTGCTCGTTACCCTTCTTGTCCTCCTCAATCTCAGCCACCGCCCGCACCACAATCCCACCTTTACCGGTCCCGTAGGCAGCCTTGATCGACTCGGTGCCGAAAATAGTCCCACCAGTTGGGAAATCCGGACCCTTAATGTGCTTCATTAGCTCTTCTAGTGGCGCACCAGGATTATCAATCAGGTGAATAATGCCATCAACCAGCTCACTCAAGTTGTGTGGTGGAATATTGGTAGCCATACCGACGGCAATTCCCATCTGGCCATTCAATAGCAGGTTCGGGATTTTGGCTGGCAAGACAACCGGCTCTTTCAGGAAGCCATCGAAGTTAGGGCGGAAATCAACCGTATTCTTCTCGATGTCATACAGCATTTCGCTAGCGATACGGGACATCCGCGCCTCGGTGTAACGCATCGCAGCCGGCGGATCGCCGTCGATTGAACCGAAGTTACCCTGGCCATCCACCAACGGATAGCGCAGCGAGAATTCCTGGGCCATCCGCACCATGGCGTCATAAATCGCCGAGTCGCCGTGCGGATGGTAGCCCCCCATAACATCACCGATAACCGCGGCACTCTTGCGATACTTGGCGGTATAGCGCAATCCCATGTTGTTCATAACATAGAGAATGCGGCGATGAACCGGCTTCAGACCGTCGCGCACGTCCGGTAGCGCCCTCGAGACAATGACCGACATAGCATAGGCCAGGTAGCTTTTTTCCATCTCGGTTTCGAGCGTGCGGTTGTGAATATTGCCGGCACCCACGTGGCGCAGGCGATCTTCAGCCGGCAGCTGGTCATTTGATTCGGGGGTTGGGGTATCTTCGGGGTTCATAAGCTAGTCCTTAAAAGTCCAAGTCATCATCTGATACGGCGGTGGCATGGGTCTGAATGAAGTTTTTGCGCAACAACACCTCCTCGCCCATTAACTTATTGAAAATGGCATCAGCCTTTTCAGCGTCATCAATTGAGACTTGGAGTAAAATACGATTTTCCGGGTTCATAGTAGTCTCCCACAGTTGGTCGGCGTTCATCTCGCCCAAGCCCTTATAGCGCTGGATGCTGGCACCGGCCTGCTTCAGCCGCGTGCGCTCTTCATCGCTGATAGCCGTTTCCTCGTCGTCGGGGTCGGGCGCGGCAGCCGTATCCTGGGGGATGTCCGACTCACCGGCTTCGGTAGCTTCGGCCGCTGCCACCTCATCCGCTGCCTCTTGGTCCTTCTTGCTTTTACGGGCGGTCTTTTCTTCGATTAGACGATCGAGGATCTCATCGCGCTCCTCCTCGGTATAGGCGTACATCTTCTTACGGCCTTGCTGCACTAAATACAGCGGGGGTTGGGCAATATAGAGGTGCCCATCCTGAATGACTTGCGGAATATGCCGATAGAAGAAAGTTAGCAGTAGTGTACGAATGTGAGCGCCATCCACGTCGGCGTCGGTCATGATGACAATATGACCGTAGCGGAGCTTGGCAATCTCAAACTGGTCACCAATGCCGGTGCCCATGGCCACGATGAGGTTCTTAATCTCATTGTTGCCGAGCATGCGGTCGAGGCGGGCACGCTCTACATTTAAAATCTTACCGCGTAGCGGCAAAATGGCTTGGAATTCCGAGTCGCGGCCAGCTTTGGCACTGCCGCCGGCCGAGTCACCCTCCACAATGTAGAGCTCGCTGCGGTTTACATCCTTGGTGCGGCAGTCCGCCAGCTTACTGGCCAGCGTCATGCCATCAAGCGCGCCTTTGCGGATGATGGTATCGCGGGCAGCGCGGGCAGCCAAGCGGGCGCGGGCACTTAGGGCAGCCTTACCGACAATCTTACGAGCCTCGTTAGGATTCTCTTCCAAATAGTAGTTCAGCCACTCGCTGGTGACCCGCTCTACCACGCCGCGGACCTCGGGACTGCCGAGTTTAGCCTTGGTCTGGCCCTCAAACTGCGGTTCGGGCAGCTTCACCGAAATGACGGCAGTCATGCCTTCACGCACGTCCTCACCGGTCAGGCTCTCCTCTTTCTCCTTCACCAAACCGTTTTTGCGGGCATAGTCATTGATAACCCGGGTAATGGCTGAGCGGAAACCAGCCAAATGAGTGCCGCCTTCAGGATTATGGATGTTGTTCGCAAAGGTCCGGACGTTTTCATTAAAGCTCTCGGTGTATTGGATGGCCAGCTCCACTGCTATATCCCCCACCTGACGCTCAACGTAAAAGGGCGGCTGGTTTAGCACGCTTTTATCACGGT
>DATKHK010000024.1:0-2633 GCA_035510255.1 Saccharimonadales bacterium (SeqCode)
CCTGAAACAATACCTTCAGCCACCGCCGCCTTGGTCGCGGCTACGGCATCGTCTACCCGATCCTTTTTCTCATTGATCTCGGTTTCGGTGGCGCCACCAACCTTAATGACCGCTACCTTGCCGGCCATGGCGGCCAGGCGCTCTTCCAGCTTCTCCTTGTCGAACTCGCTGGTAGCATTATCGGCCTGAGCCTTAATTTGAACAATCCGCTGTTGTACCTCAGCCGCGTTACCGCCACCTTCAATAATGGTGGCGTCGTCCTTGGTTGCAATAATCTTACGGGCGGTTCCGAGCATATCGATGGTAGCGTTCTCAAAGGTGGTACCCTGGTCGTCGCTAATCACCGTCGCGCCGGTTAGCACGGCGATATCCTCTAAAATCGCTTTGCGCCGATCGCCAAAACTGGGCGCTTTGATCGCCAGCGCGTTAAACACGCCTTTTAGCCGATTCAACACCAGTGTTGCTAGCGCCTCACCGTCAACATCCTCGGCGATAATCACTAGCTCCTTCTTCCCGCCTTGAGCCACCTTTTCTAGCAATGGCAGGATGTCCTGAATGCTGGAAATTTTCTTGTCGGTAATCAGAATAGAGGGCTTTTCATAGGTGGCTTCCATGCGGGCGGTATCGGTTACCATATAGGCGCTAACATAGCCGCGGTCAATCTTAAAGCCTTCAACCACTTCCTTTTCCAAGCCCAGGCCCTGGCCCTGCTCAACGGCCACGCTACCCTCTTCACCAACCGCTTCAATAACGTCGGCAATCAGCTCGCCAATCTCGGCATCGCCGGCCGAAACCGTGGCTACTTGAGCGGTTTTGGCTTTATCCCCGGCAATTTTCTCAGCGCTGGCCTCAATCTTGGCCACAATACTGGCGGCTGCCTCATCCAGCCCCCGCTTTAGGTCCATAGGGTTGTGCCCGGTCTCAATCATACGATTGGCTTCAGCCAGAATGTGATAGGTCAGAACGGTAGCGGTAGTGGTACCGTCCCCGACGTCGTCGCCGGTTTTGCTGGCAGCTTGCTTTACCAGCTCGGCGCCAACACCACGACCCAGCGTGTCATCATCCTTGGTTTGGGCGACCTCAATGGCCTTGGCCACCGTCACGCCATCGTGCGTCACCTGCGGACCACCATAGCTTTTGCCAATTACGACATTGCGGCCCTTAGGACCCATGGTTACGCGCACAGCATTATAGAGCTCCTCGGCACCTTCCAGTACACGCTTGCGGGCTTCGCCGTTGGAAATAATTCTCTTTGCCATAATCTCAATTCCTCCGTTCAATTAGCGCTTAGCGATCGCCAGCACGTCCTCTTCTTTCATAATCATCAGCTCGTCACCATCAATCTTTACCTGGTCCGGCTTGTACTGACTATAAACGATCTGGTCACCGACCTTAATCTCCTTAACCTCTTTGCCAACGGCCACAACCTCACCCATTTGCGGCTTTTCCTTGGCACTATCAGGTACGTAAAACCCACTACTGGTCTTGGCTTGAGCTTCAAGTGGTTTGGCGACCAAGCGGTCCGCCAGGGGTTGCAACTTCACGGTAACTCCTCCATTTATGACATAATTGGCAGTCCATGACTGCGAGTGCTAATAAGTATCTTAATAAGTGGAAATTTTACTGTCAAGGGTTGGGTGGCAGTCCAGCGCGGGCGAGGTATAATAACCAGTAATGCTTACTTTTCCGTTTAACCACCGAGTGCTGGTGTCCGATGCCCGCTACATTCAGCCTAAAGGCATTAATGCCCTGGAAAACACCGACGATCAACCGGATGTCGCCACCGCCATAGCTGAGCATCAAGCCTGTGTGGCTGGCTTTAAGCAAATCGGCATTAGCGTAGAACAAGTTCCCGGACCAGCAGACTGCCAAGACGGCGTTTTTACTGCCAACTGGGGCCTCGCCTGGAATGGCCGGGCACTACTCAGTCGACTGCCAAATGCCCGACAGGCGGAAGAGCCGCATGCCGAAGCCACCCTCCGGCATTTGGGGTTCGAAACCAAGCGGGCAAGCGTGTTGTTCAGCGGACAGGGCGACGCCATGATCATCGGTGGCGGCCGCGTCTTAATTGGAGGTGGCTACCGCACCGATCCAGCTGTTGCCAGTGAGATCCGTGATTGGCTCGGCTTAGAGCCGATCATGGTACCAGCCCAACCAAAGCGCCGCTTTAAGTTTGGGCCGCCGGTTCGCAACCGGGTCACCGGCCTCTGGGACTCCTTTTACTATGACATCGATCTGGCTATCGGAGTCATTCGGCCAGATCTCATTGCGGTCTGCCTTGATGCGCTCACCAAACCAGGGCGGGCGGCCATTGCCAACCTCAAAGATGTAGAGATTATTCCAGTCGACCTCCATGAAGCGCGCGACAACCTGGCCACTAATCTTGTTAGTACCGGTCAGTCCGTAGTTATGGTCGATAACGCGCCCAAGCTTACGGCCGAGCTGCGGCGGCGCAGTCTTGACCTTATTTTGCTACCAAACCACGAGCTGAAAAAAAGTGGCGGCGGCTTCCGCTGCAGCGCGCTCAGCCTCTATAGCTAGACGGTTTTGGCTGCAGCCTGATGCCGCTGCACCGCCACTACCGCTGTTTGGATTACCTCTTCGGTGTTCAAATGTGTAGTATCAATCACAAC